>JBQGDS010000271.1:0-10818 GCA_052039185.1 Flavobacterium sp. | reverse complement strand
TTTGGTCTTGCGAAGAATGAGAAATTAATTTTTTCAAGTTTGTTTTACACACTGTATGCCGATGAGATACTGATGGTAACATGCATTACTTCAGGTTTGCTTTATGCTTTCTCGAGAGAAAAATTAGAGGATGAAATGGTTATGGCTATAAGATTATCAAGCCTTACATGGGCGACTATTGCTAATTACCTTATAATTATGCTTACTTATGTTATAGTTTATGGCGGTGAGGTTTTCTATTTGATTTATAGTGCCGTTTTATCCCAACTAATCATATTTATTCTGCTTTTCCGCTACAAAATGTACCGCTTTAAAAAATCTGCCACGTATGAAGAATAATATTAAAGTACAACGCGCCATATACAACCTTACACAGCAGGATCTGGCAGAAAAAATAGGTGTGAGCAGGCAGACCATCAACGCGCTTGAGGCCGGAAAATATGTACCGTCAACAGTACTGGCGCTAAAGCTGGCAAAGCTGTTTGACAAAACGGTAAATGAAATTTTCCAGCTGGAGGACGGCGATTAGATTTTACCTACATTTGTACTATGGCTCTTCAGCAGGCTCATATTAAAACTCCGCTTGGCATCACTCTTATAGAGGGCGATGCTTTCGGCATTTCTAAAATATGGGTGTATGATGAAGAGTTTACAGTTTCGGATAGAATACCTGAAGAATTACAGGAGGCTGCCACACAAATACAGGAATATTTTGAAGGTAACCGTAACCATTTTTCATTCAGGATGAACCCTGCCGGCACTGATTTCCAGAAAAAAGTATGGAATGCCCTGCTGGAAATACCTTTTGGCAAAACCGTGTCGTACCATGAGCTTGCCGTAAAACTGGGCGATGTAAAAGCCATACGTGCCGTAGCAAGCGCCAATGGTAAAAACCCGCTTTGGGTGGTAGTGCCATGCCACCGTGTTATAGGTGCTGATGGCTCACTAACGGGTTATGCAGGAGGACTATGGCGCAAAAAGTGGCTTTTGGAACACGAAAACCCGCCCATACAGCAAAGCTTGTTTTAAAGTGCATAATCTTTAATCGAAGGCAGGGTCTGAATTTTTGTTTCTTTTGTTTCAGGACAAAAGAAAATAAGTAAATTCGTAGAAGCCATAACAACACAATTATGAAATTCCTGAAAAAATTCCTCCTTTGGTTTATTGGTATAATCGCTACAATTGTTATACTACTATACATTTTTGATGTAGATTATCTCCTTAAAGCTGTACGCGTAGTATACCTCAACGGAAAAACTACCGCATACCTTGATGATTATACCTATTTTGACAACAGGGTAATTAAAAAAGGTACGTCACAACCATGGGCTTTACACACAAAGTATAACCAGGTTAAACCCACTCAAAGGCTTAATGAGGTAAATAAAGAGCTGGGTACCGTTGCCTATGTCATTATCAAAAATGACAGCCTTTGGCATGAAAGCTATTACGACGGTTATGGAAGGGATTCTAAGTCCAACTCCTTTTCCATGGCAAAAAGTATTGTATCGGCGGCTATGTTCAAAGCTATTATGGAAGGCAAAATAAAAAACCCTGACCAGAAAGTTTCTGATTATTTTCCTGAATTTGGCAAAGGGCTGGCAGCAAAGTTAACTGTTGGCGACCTGTCATCAATGGCAACCGGGCTGGACTGGAACGAGCATTACAGCAGTGCATTCTCTATTACAACACGTGCTTACTTTGGTGACCACCTGGAACAGACAATGCTCAATGTGGGCGTAACACAGGAACCGGGTAAAAATTTTGATTATGTGAGTGGCGCAACGCAACTGCTGGCTATGGTAATAGTTAAAGCAACAGGTGAGCACTTGGCCGACTATGTTTCGAAAAGTTTCTGGCAGCCTATGGGTATGGAACAGGATGCATTATGGCAGCTTGACCATAAAGATGGGATTGAAAAGGCATACTGCTGTATTGCGAGTAACGCAAGGGATTTTGCCCGCTTCGGAAAACTGTTCCTGCATAAAGGAAACTGGAACGGCATGCAGGTTCTTGATTCTGCTTATGTAGATAAAATGATAACACCACGTTTCCCGGAATCACCACAGTACGGGTACGGATGGTGGCTTAATGATTATTTGGGTAAAAAAATGTATTATATGCGCGGCCATCTGGGTCAGTTTTGCATTGTAGTTCCCGAAGATAATATAGTCATTGTACGCCTGGGCCATGTAAAAGGCCTGCAAACCGAAACCGACCCGCATAGTAATGATTTTTATGTTTATGTGGATGAAGCCTACAAAATGATGGGTAAAAAGGCAAGGGCAACACGCTTGCCATGACAAAGAAATAAACGAATGATTGAAAGACTAAATCTCGAAAATATACTCTTCCTTGATATAGAAACCGTGCCTGAGCATCCGCATTTTGATTTGTGTGATGAGGAAACACGGCAGCTATATGACCTGAAAACGGCATACCAGCGTAAAGACGGCCAATCGCCGGAAGAATTTTATGAGCGGGCCGGCATATGGGCAGAATTTGGCAAAATTGTTTGCCTCTCGGCAGGATATTTTACGTTCAGGGGTGATGTAAGGCATTTCCGGGTAACCTCTTTTTTTGGGGAAGAAAAGCAGATACTAAGAGACTTTAGTAACCTTCTTATAAACCATTTCAACCAGCCCCAGCATATTATGTGCGGGCACAATGCAAAAGAATTTGATTTTCCATTTATAGCCCGTCGCATGATAATCAACGGTCTGCCTATACCGCCTAAACTAAATCTTTTCGGTAAAAAACCCTGGGAAATACCACACCTGGATACCATGGAAATGTGGAAGTTTGGCGACTACAAAAGCTTTACATCACTAAAGCTCCTGACAAAGATATTGGGTATCCCATCGCCAAAAGGAGATATTGACGGTAGCCAGGTAGGCCATGTATACCATGTTGAGAATGATATTGACCGTATAGTTACCTACTGCGAGAAAGATGTAATTGCTGTAGCGCAAGTACTCTTACGCTTCCGCCGCGAAGACCTGCTGGTAGAAGATGAGATAATACATGTATAAAAAAGGGATGCAATTGCATCCCTTTTAATCATTGTACAAGTGGTACAAGTGTATTACACATCATCATAATCAACATAAATATCTCCTGATGTAGGGTGCGCCTGGCAGGTAAGTATAAGGCCTTCTGCAATTTCGCCATCAGTAAGTATGGCATTCTTTTTCATTTCGGCTGTACCGCTTTTTATGCGCGCCATACAGCTGCTGCAAATGCCGCCCTGGCATGAATAGGGAGCGTCAACGCCCTGTTTTAGGGCTGCGTCCAGTATGGTCATTTGCTGAGACATGATAAAGCTGGTTTCCTCATCATCAACCAGTACTGGAATTTTTGTCTGCCCGTCTACAGGTTCAGATATTTTTTTCTCGGCAATAGGAGTAGAGAACAGCTCAAACTTAATGTTCTTCTCCGGTATATTGCTTTCCCTTAAAACATCATTTACCGTAATGATCATGTCTTCGGGGCCACACAGGTAAAACTTCTCAAACTCTTTTTCCTTATGCTTGTTCTTTATTACAAAGTTTACTGTTGAGCGTTCTATCCTTCCGAAAATAGCATCATCAGCCTTTGCCTGGCTGTATACAAAATGCACAAAGAAACGGCCTACGTACTTCAGCTGAAGTTCATGCAACAGGTCGTGGAATATAGTTTCTTCCGGAGATTTATTACCGTATATGAGAACAAATGTGCTTTCCGGCTCTCCTTGCAGTACCGATTGTAATATGGCCATAACAGGTGTAATACCACTACCTGCCGCAAAAGCTGCATAATTACGCTGCCTGTCCGCATCCGGCTTAAATGTAAAGTTCCCTTCGGGAGTTCCAACCTCCATAACATCGCCTACAGCAAGCTTTTCATTGGCAAATACCGAAAAGCCGCCCTGCTTTACCGCCTTTATCGCTACCCTCAGCTCACCGCTGCCGGGTGCCGAACATATTGAGTATGCCTTGCGTATTTCCTGACCTTCAAACTGCGTTTTAAGGTTGATGTACTGCCCTGCTATAAAATCATAATCTTTGGTAAGATGAGCAGGAATATCAAAGGCTATGGAAACTGCCTGTGGCGTTTCCCTTTTTATATCTTTTATACTTAGTGTATGAAATGTAGACATGTTTTAAAATTTTAGCAAAAATAAGCATTCCGCACAGCGAAAGAAAAATACATCCTAAAAATTAATACATAAGATTTTTATGTATAAGTAATTTATGTATATTTGTTTTACCGACAGAATTCAAAAATGAAAAACTCACAATTATATAAAGGCAGCCTTAACACCATAATTATGAAACTGCTTGAAGAGAACGGCAGGATGTATGGCTATGAAATTACACAAAAGGTAAAACTCATTACAGCAGGCGAACTTAATATTACCGAAGGTGCCCTTTACCCTGCGCTGCACAAGCTGGAAGCCGAAGGTTTCCTGGATGTAGAGACAGAAAAGGTAGATAACCGGTTACGTAAATATTATAAGCTTACCGAAAATGGGCAGAAAGAAACAGTGAACAAACTTGCCGAACTGGAAGAGTTTATAAAGAACATGCAAAACCTGGTAACCCCATCAATAAAGCCCGACCTGCAATACTAAGCCTATGAAACTTACAGCACAGCAAATACAGGAAATTGAAAGATATCTTGAAAAAGACAAGGTGTTTTATGATGATATACGCAGTGAGCTGACAGATCATATTGCAAGTTATTTAGAGGAAACATTGCAGCATGGCGGTGATTTCTGTCAGGAGCTGAAAAAATTCATGAACTCTCATCATAAAGTAAAGCTGCTTACCGCCATAAGGGCACAGGAAAAACTTCGTGATGACTATTATAAAAATGTATTTTTAAAACAGTTTATTAGCCTTAAAGGGATATTTATACTACTTACAATATTGGCAGTTATATATCTGGGTATGCAGGCCGGAATCTGGATATACAGGGTATGCCAGGCCGGTTTTATACTAATGACATTATGGTTTATGTCAGGGCTTAAAGGGTTGAAATCACCATTCCTGCATAGGATAAAAGAAAGAATCCAAATTTATTACCTGATACCGGTTTTAGTTGTATCACAAAGCAGAAGATACTTCGATGATTCGGCAACTCTTCTTTATGCGGAGCTTATAGGTTATAGCCTGATGTTTGCCTCATGCTATTTTATATATCTCACAAACAAAGCTTATAAATCTGCCCGTCATGCCTAAACTTACAGCACCGCAAATACAATTCATTTATAACTATCTTGAAAATTCAGGGATAGAATATCTTGACGCCCGTGTAGAAATGGCTGACCATATAGCTTCTGCACTTGAAGAAATGAATGGTGACTTTTATGACAACTTCAAAGTTTATATGCTGGAAAACAAGGAAAGCCTTTTAGCTCAGTATGGCTCATTTAAAAAAGCAGCATTGCGCAAAGGGCTTACAATATTAAAAAATAATGTGCTCTCAATATGGTTTATAATTGCCGTTATAATAGTGTACACGCTTAAATATCCTGCCTCACGCTATTTTGATGAACAAACGCTGATAGACATCTATAAAATATCAAGCCTTGTGCCGGGATTTATATTGGGAATTTACCTATCTTATTTACGGATAATAAACAAATGGACTTTTTCTGTTCTTGATCAAGCATTCGGGTCGTTCGTGCTGTTACATTTTATTGATCCTGTATATTTTTTTGAAGGTCTTGACTATATAATACTATACCATTCATTCACAGCGATTTTTACAATCACATCTCTTATATCTTTTTATAAAATATACAGGCGCTATAATAATTTGTACGTCCAAAACCTTACAATGTCATGAAATTAAATCAGCAGCAAATAGAGTTTATAGATAACTATTTGGAAAATGCAGGTATAAGGCATGTGGATATCCGTATTGAAATGACCGACCATATTGCATCAGAACTTGAAAATGTTGATAGTGATTTTGGGGAAAGTTTCAGCAGGTATATGATTGCAAACAAGGATTGGCTGCTAAAGCAAAATGAAGATTTTCGCGAAATTGCCCGTGAAAACGCATATGGCTATATTAGGCAGTGTATGGCACATCCTTTTGCCATTTTTGTTGGGATTGTTGCGCTAATTGGCATACTATTTCTACCGTCATACACAGCACCTGAAAAGCTTGCCGCACAATATAATATTGCCTATTGCATGGGAGTAGCACTGTTGTTCTTGACAATTGTTTACTATCGCGTTTTTGGAAAATACAGCTACTCAGTAACCGACCGCCTACTCTGGATGGCGCTCATACTCGGCGGGCTTATAAACTCCTACCGGATTATAGAAAACTATTATATCTTGTTGGTGTTCTTTTCAACGGGTATATACATGAGCATTGTGCTTGTTATGGCATTTTACAAAACACTCCGTTTCTACAGTATTAAATATAAGATGATCAGATAATGAAAAAGATTTCAACTGAACAATTTGAGCAAATAAACAGCTTCGTACGTAAGCATTATGTAGAATATTATGACCTGCAATGTGAACTGGCCGACCATCTGGCAAACGGTATTGAAGCAACCTGGCAGGAAAGCCCGGCCCTTTCTTTTGAAGATGCCCTGCAAAAAGAATTTAAAAAATTTGGCATATTTGGTTTTATGCAGGTGGTAGAACAGCGCCAACTGGCATTATCTAAAAAATATGCGAGGATAATGTGGCAGTATGCCAAAGAGTTTTTACGCCTTCCTAAAATACTGCTGTCTATTGGGCTGGCAGTATTTTTATACACATTACTATCAATAAATGTACTTGCATATAATGCATTCCTGCTTGTGTTCCTTGTGTTTGCTTCCTATAAGTTAATTGCTCTCTATCAGCAATATCGCAAAAAGGTAAAACTAAGCGGAAAACGCTGGCTTTTTGAAGACCTTATATATAGGGGCGGTGGCATGGGCGTAGTAACAGTCCTGCCTTTTCAATTATCTGTCTTTACATTTGAAGACGCTGTGCTTCCGGTCTACATCAATTGCCTTTTAGCACTATGGATGGTTGCCGTTGTGCTTTATTATCATATCATGATTTATGTAATCCCGTCAAAGGCCAAACAGCTGCTGGAAGAGACTTATCCGGAATATAAAATGGAAATTTCTGCATAAAACTGTAACTTGTGTGCAGTTTTATTGACCAATACCTTACAACCAACACGAAAAACAACCATGTTTAAAAAATTCATTTGGCTGGAATGGAAATCATTTTTCCGGTCGGCCAGCCTGGGTAAAAGCATTGCCCTTAAAATATTTATGGGCTTTTTAGCCGCTTATTTTATAATTGCCTTTTTAGGACTTGGCATTGGGCTGCATCCTTTACTAAGCAAACTATTCCCTGCAGAGGAACCAATAGTATCTGTAAACAGGTTTGTGCTGCTATGGTTTTTAGCAGATGTGGTAATGCGTTTCTTCCTGCAAAGCCTCCCGGTAATTAATATTAAGCCGCTTATGGTTGTGCCGGTAAATAAAAAAACTGTTATACACTTTGTACTCTTAAAAAGTCTTTTGTCATTCTATAATTTCCTTCCGCTAATGGTTATACTACCATTCAGCATCATATCGGTTAATGAAGGGGCTGACACTACGACCGTACTTAGCTGGGTTATTATGATACTTTCATTTACGGGAGCAGTTAATTATGCCAACTTCATTATAAAGAAAAAATTTGCCGAAAATTTAAAGGCCCTTATTCCTTTTGTAGTTGCTGTGGCGGTTTTGGGAGCATTAGAGTATTTTGATGTTTTTGCCATAACCCATGTTTTTGCATCAGTATTAAATTCAATTATTGCTATACCATTCCTTTCAGCAGTTTTCCTTTTATTGCCTATAGGGCTGTATTTATGGAACCTTACCTACCTGAATAAAAACTTTTACCTTGATGCTTCAATAAAAGCAAAGACGACAAAAGTAAATACGGCCAACTATAGCTGGACACGTCGTTTTGGTGATATAGCACCTTTCCTTCAGCTTGACCTGAAACTTATCTTCAGGAACAAGCGCCCAAGGGCTACTGTGTTCCTTAGCTTCCTGTTCCTTTTCTACGGGCTGATATTTCTTCAGAATGATTCGGAGTCTGCCCAGTTCATGCATATATTCTTAGGAATATTTATAACCGGGATATTCATGATCAATTTCGGACAGTTTATCCCATCATGGGACAGCGGTTACTATCCGCTTATCATGTCGCAAAATATTCCGTTGCGCCAGTACCTGGCGTCCAAAGCGGGCCTTCTTACATTTTCAATAGCGGTTATGGCAATTTTATCTACTCCTTATGTATATTTTGGTGTGAACCTGCTGCTTACAATTCTGGCCTGCGCTGTTTATAATATAGGTATAAATGTGCCGATGTTGCTATTTGCAGGCTCGTTCAATAAAAAGAAGATCAGCCTTGAAAAAAGCCCCTTCATGAATTATCAGGGAACAGGCGCTACACAATGGATTATTGGAATTCCATTATTATTAGTACCCATGTTAATATGGATTATAATGAAATTTACTGTGGGCTATCTTGCAGCCACCGGTACCATTGCAGCTTTGGGTATAATTGGTATTGCATTACGCGGATGGTTAATGAGCAAAATTGCCGAAGCCTATAAATCCGGAAAATATGCTACACTTCAGGGATTTAAACAAGACGAAAACTAACACCTTCAATACAACAATATGATACAGGTTACTAATTTAAAAAAAGCATATAACGGCACTGTAGTGCTTAATATAGAACATCTTGAAATAAAAAAAGGAGAAAGTTTCGGGCTGGTAGGAAACAACGGGGCGGGTAAAACCACATTCTTCAGTCTTCTGCTCGATTTGATACAGCCATCGGCAGGGTATATAACTTCCAATAATATTAAGGTACATGAAAGCGAAGCATGGAAGCCCTTTACCGCTGCATTTCTTGATGAAAGTTTCCTGATAGGTTACCTGACACCCGAAGAATACTTTTACTTTATAGGCGACCTTCGCGGACAGAACAAAGCAGATGTTGATGCGTTGCTTAAAGAGCATGAAGATTTTTTTAACGGTGAAATCCTGAACAACAAAAAATACCTGCGCGACCTGAGCAAGGGTAACCAGAAAAAAGTAGGTATTATAGCTACGCTGATAGGAAATCCTGAAATAATAATACTGGATGAGCCTTTTGCAAACCTGGATCCTACCACGCAGTTCCGATTGAAAAAGATAATTAAAGACCTGGCCGATAAAAAAGAGGTTACCATCTTAGTATCCAGCCATGACCTTATGCATACCACCGAAGTAAGCGACCGTATAGTGGCGCTGCACAAAGGACAGGTAGTAAAAGATATACGAACATCTGCCGAAACACTTAAAGAGCTGGAAGAGTTTTTTGCAGTATAATTCAGTAATCCCCTGTTATAAGCAGGGGATTTGTTTTTTTACTTAAAAACTTACCTCATATCAAAAAGAAACGTATTTTTACCCCTCGCTATACTAAAACAGCATTTTAAAAGTTAAGGGATAAAAGCTTTTACATTGAAAACCAGCACTTCTAAATATATTTTGCTCTTTGGTTTGGGCGCAATACTTGTTGCATGCTCAACCAAAAAGAATTCTTTTGTGAACCGTAACTACCACGCGCTTACCACCAAGTACAATGTAATGTATAATGGTGACCTTGCGCTTGAAGCCGGACTTAAGGATTTAAAAAACACCTATCAGGATAATTATTGGGAGGTACTTCCTGTAGAGAGGATGCAGCTTACCGAAGAGGAAATGGCGCCTACCGACACAAAGAATGCAAACTTTGAACGTTCGGAGGCAAAAGCTACCAAGGCTATACAAAAACACTCAATGCTTATAGGCGGAAGCGAAAAAAATCCGCAAATGGACGAAGCTCACCTGCTGTTGGGTAAAACACGCTATTATGACAACCGCTTTATCCCTGCACTGGAAGCTTTTAACTACGTATTGTATAAATACCCTAACAGCGACAAGATTTATGAAGTAAAGGTATGGCGCGAAAAAACCAACCTCCGCCTGGATAATGAAGGTATAGCTATTAAAAACCTGAAGGCGCTTATCAAGGAACAACAGCTGGATGAGCAGATTTATGCTGATGCCAATGCTACACTGGCACAGGCATACATCCAGATGGAATATGTTGACAGTGCACTTACAGTACTTAGAAAAGCTGAAATAAAAACACCTCAAAATGAAGAACGGGCCCGTTACAGGTTTATTATAGGGCAGCTTCATGACCGTCAGAAAAATAAAGACAGTGCTTTTGCAGCCTACCAGTCGGTTATTGATATGAACCGTAAATCGCCAAGGCGTTATGTAATACAGGCTCATGCAGCGCAGGCAGCCCAATTTGATTTCGCCAAAGGCGATACCCTTGCTTTCATGAAAAAATACCGCGACCTGCTTGAAGATAGGGAGAACCGTCCCTATCTTGATGTGATTAACCACCAGGTGGCACTGTTTTATGATAAGCAGAAAAATGATAAAGATGCGATTAAGTACTATAATAAGTCTTTACGCGCCAATTCTAAAGACAAGTACCTCACAGCATCCAACCACAGGAATCTTGCTGAGATTAATTTTAAAAATGCGCGGTATGTTACTGCGGGACAATATTATGACAGCACCATGGTGTATCTTAATGCCCGCTCCAAAGAATATAAGGCTATTAAAAAGAAACGCGACAACCTTGCCGATGTTATTAAATACGAAGCCATAGCACAAACCAATGACAGTATACTGAAACTGGCTGCTATGACCGATGCAGGCAGGCAGGCATTTTTTGAGGATTATATTGTACGTCTTAAAAA
>JBQGDS010000270.1:0-6105 GCA_052039185.1 Flavobacterium sp. | reverse complement strand
ACAAGACCACCTTCGCTATTGATGTGTACATTAAAAGCAGTGGCTTTGGACTGTTTTTTTACCTGGCTTACCACATCTACAAGTTCTACCCCGGTGGTCCCATCAAATGTGCCGATCTGGCCACTGATGTATATGTTTCCTGTCATGCAGAAGTGTGACGAGAAATCTTTGGAATTAAGAATTGAGAATTAAGAATGTTGTAATTTTTTTACAGTACAAAGGTACGGCGGTTTTTTAAGCTTTTACTGAAGTGGGTTTTTCAGTAAATGAAATTATATACTGAGTTAACTTCATCGATTTAATATACGTTTTATCGGTATCTGTATTCATTGATTAAGCGTATTACGGCATACTATTTTATATTTGGGAAACTAAATGCCATACAACTATAATGAAAAAAATTACGTACCTGTTTATTATACTATTTACTTATGTTACCAGTAGTGCACAGGACTCTCCCGGATTACGGCCTGAATTACTTATTGAGAAAACCGTTAAGGTAAAACCTATGACTGATGGTGAGCTGGCTTATGAAAAAGGATATGATGCTTTTTACACCGATGGCGCAATGACAAATAAATATGCCGAGACTAAGGAAAGGCGAACCAAACATAGTGCGCTTGCTAACAGGTTTTTTAAAGTAGAGAGCGTTACTCCATATAATGATGTGTCTGGAAACACTGATTATATTATACGTCTTAATGATACGATAAGTAAAGAGCAAGTATATTATAAATACAATAAGTTTTCTGAAAGCCAGAAAAAGTACTATTTTGAAGTTGTAGGCGGACTGAAATACCCAACTGATTTTTATTGTGATTTTTTAACCGAAGTTACTGATAAAAGGACCGGAGAACATAAAATTATTGCAAGTATATCTGAAGGGTTGCATGTAATTAAAATCAGAAAAGGCAAAAACGTAACTTATAACCTTGAAGTTGTAACTGTAGAGCAGGTTATAAGTATGCTGCGTGGTATAACCCTACTACTTGATGACGGGAGGAAACTTGAAAAACCGGATGCGGAAGTATTAATGGCTGCCAGCAGGAAGGATAATATTAATTACATAGCTTCGGTTGAAATAACGACTGCTGAACTTGCAATGCTTACACAAAGCAAAGTGGTAAGCGGTAAAATATCAAAATTTGAGAAGAAATATACAGAAGGTGAGAAGTTTAAGGAAATACTTAAATGCCTGATGAGGAAATAGCTTTATTCTCCTTCCATGAATGCAATTACGTTATACATCGTTCTTTCGGTAATATCAAAACGGCCAGCAAGATCATATATGATTTGTGTTTTATTAGTTTTTACACGGCTTTTTGCGGCAGATTCTTTTTCAGAAAGATAGGCTTCATAGTATACTTTCCAGTCCAGTATATGGATAGGAATTAGCTTTTTGTTCATCAGTTTTATAAGTTCATTACCTAATGAAATTATAGTTTGGTAGCGTGTCATTACCATTTTTGTTTAGGACAAGTATCATTAGAGCGTACTTTGGCTGATAACGGGCACCTACATATAGTACAGTAGGCGCCTTTTATTTCTTTCAGCTCATCTTTTATAAAGGCAAGTAACCGGCCCTGTGCAGCATGTGGGCACGATGAACATATTTCAGCTCTTTTTTTTGCAACAGCTTCGACAACTTCCGATTTATCAAGGAAGTTTTTCCAGCCGGAAAGAATATTTATTAGCATTGCCGATAGTAAATGAAATATTAAAAGTTGGCCCCGTCGCGTACCCGGACATAGCTATTACCTTCTGTTACAATATCCTGTACGGAAACAACGGGGGCAGGGATTGAACGATTAGCCTCGGCAATTTTGGCCGCGAGTTCATCAGTATTCATGGCAGGAGTGGCAATTTCGCGGGATACGATTCCGCCTGATGCAAAGTAATTACCTGATGCTCTGCCGGAACCTGCCGGAAATGCATTGTTGAATGCCATGAAATGCTTCGCGGCATTACGGTTCATAACTCCTATAAGTTCACCCTGTTCGGCTTCGAAAGCGGTACCATCTTCACCCTGAAAGAAAGTACCTCCTGCACTATGGCGCCTGCCACCAATGCTAAAAAGTGCCCCTTTTTCGGCTTTTGGCGCTTTGGTGGAGGTAATTTTTTTGACGTTTGCAATACCTGACGCTACGGCGGCGGCGGCAACTGCACCTAATGCAGGCCCTACTATGGTAATACCTGCTAAAGAGGCGTAAGCTGCTGTTGCGGCTTTATAGGTATCCATAGTTGCCTGGGCAACAGCAATAGCTTTACCAGCTGCGCTTTCTTTACCCATAATCGTTGCAAGGTTGGCAAATGTGTTTTCAGCTAAAGCAATTTTGTTATCCGTCTTTGCTTTTTCAATAGCTTTATTGTTATCTGCATGCTTTTTAGTTTCTACCTCAAGTAGTGCATTGTATTGCTGTTCAGTAAGTAATCCCTGATCTTTCCTTTCCTTTAACTTTGCAACTTCAGCGTCGTACCTCACCTTTTCCTTTATCATGTCCTCCTCATATTTACTATCGGCCTGAGCAAGAGCTATTTCATTTTCGACTGCTTTATCTGCTGCTTTCTGATCTGAAAACTGTTTTTCTAAAGCGATGTTTTTATCCTTATGCGTTTTTTCTATTGCATCTTTACCATTTAGATATGCCTGGTCTTCATCTGAAAGCAATTGATTGTTAAGCCTTTTTTGAGCTATGATTTCGTCATTTGTACCCTGTTGCTGCTTTAGCAGTTCAAGCTGATGGGCTTTTACCGCATCCAGCCTTTTGGCCTCTTCAGCTACGAGCGTGTCAGTAAGTTTTTGTCCTTCAACTATCTGACTTTGGTTTTGCTCCAGCCATTTATCATATTGCGCCTTTGCAAATGCTGCTGTGGTATCTGCAGCTTTACCTGCATAATCTTTCAGGATGTCAGCTCTGGCAATGTCAAGTTTTAGCTTATCATTACCATTTTTTTCAGACGCTTTAAATTCCGCTTCGGCTATGGCGAGCTTTCTGTCGCGAATATCCTGTTCATACTTCATGCTTTGCTCTAAGGTTTTAGCCTTGCTTCCTTCAGTCTGGATAAATCTTTGTAATTCCAGATCCATTTTTTGAATAGCATCATCCATAGCCTTTTTTGCTTTAGCTTTACGTTCAGCTTCCTGTTGTTCCCGTTTATCACGTTGTGCTGCAAAATCGGCTTCCATTTTTTCACGTGCTGCCATCTGGCTTTGGAGCATTTGTGTTTCAGCGCCATTGATTCTCATTTTTTCGAGCTGTGCATTTTTAAGTGCGTCAATCTCTTCCTGAGTGAAGCCTTTTACCTTCATCATTTTTTCGGCATAAGCAGCTCCACCTTTTTGCAGTTCAGAGATTTCTTCCATAGTTAGCTTTTTACCAAGCATTGCCTGCTGTATGGCTGTGTTATATGCCTGATTAGCCAGAACTTTACGCTGATTGTAGTTTTCTGTTTCTATAGCTATTGCTTTTTCAAGCGCCTCTGTACGTTCTTTTTCAGACAGTGCCTGGTTTTCGGATTTGCTTATTAACTCATCCATCTGCTGCTTTGCTTTTTCATTGGCCACTTCCTGAACCGACATTTGCGCGGCAAGTTCTTTCTGTACCTCTTTAAGACTATTAGTTGCTATTGCTGTATTTTTTACTTCTTCTGTAAAACCACGAACGCTTTCTGCGCTTTCATCAAATCCCAAAAAGCTGAGACCATCGGCAATCCAGCCCATAGCTTTTTCGGCAGCTTTTCCTGCCATATCGAAACCTGCCGCAATACCATCAATAAGAAAATCGCCCAGTGGTGCGAGGACTTTCATAAGGCTATCTGTAATAACAGTGAATGTGGTAAATATTTTAGTTATTTTATTTGCCGATTCGCTACTGCTATTCATTGCGTTTTGTACCAGAGCAATAATGCCCGCCAGTGCTGCAATAACAAAACCAATAGGTGTTGCAATAAAGGCCAATGCAGATTTAGTCATGCCGCCGATTCCTTCGGCCATACCTTTGAAAGCACCGGACACCAATGGACCGGCACCACTGGCTTCCTGGGCACGTGAAATTAGACCGCCAAGTCCGCCATTAAAAATGTTGATTTCCTGGGCAGCTTTTTTTACCTGTTCTTTGTAATCATTAAATGTTTTACCAGAACGTGCCATGGCTGTATCGACACCTGTTATTACAGCCTGCTGCGCTGTATATGATGCTTTAAGCAAGGAAAGCTCCTGAGCATTTTCTTTAAATTTACTACCTGTTTCTTTACCTTTATCAATAAGCTTTTGCTGTTTTTTTTCGAGCTTATCAATTTCTTCCTGTGTTTCTTTTATGCTCTTTTTGAGGGCATTCATGTCAATATCAATCTCTGCCAGTACTATTTTCTCCTTCGCCATTTTGTTCAGTTACGTTTAAGGTTATTATATTGCTTTCCAGCGAAGTCTTTTTCTGTTTAGGGTTTATTGACAATGTAATTTTGTAAGTTCCCGGATTATGCTGTGTAACGATATATTCGTAATCGGATATTTTAGTGACCAAAGCAGGGTACGCCTGTAGATTGAAAACATAAGCATTCTGATTGAACAATGTGCTGAGCCATACGGTAACCGGTGCACCGGAAGGCACGGTAATTTCTGTAACGCCAAACCCAAAGTGGATAAAGGGCGTAGTGTTTTTTAGATTACTAATCATTAGGGTATATTGTTGTTGGCGTTATTGCCGGGATAGTAACTTCTATCTCGTTTGAAATATGTCCTGCGGCTTCCATCCGGATGCGAAATGTACCTGTAGGAGTAAAGTTGTGATAACGCGGATTGTGGTTTGCGCCCATAGTCCAATTACTCCACTGACCCTGCGTACCATAGCTAAATATTTGGAGATTAACTATATCGACCTGCACATTAAGGTCAAAGAATACACTCATATCATGATTATGTGCAATAATTTTGGTTATATATATTTTCGGCCTTTCTTCCGGTAAAGGATCATAAAGCACCCTGACCAATTCACATTTAACAGGTTTACCCGGAATGTAGTTGGTTATTTTATTTACCATGAAATAATTAGAAAGCTGCTTTATGTAATACAACCTGGAAAAATCAAAATTGGCTATATCAGCTTCGGTAAGATAAAGTTCTGCAGTAACAAGCAATGAGTTTTGCAGTATATTTTGCATGGGTCCATAATAATCCTGGATAATATCGGTAAAACCCAGTTTCCAGAATGTACCCGTATGGATAACAGGTGAAACAGCCGTTTCATTTAGAGCCGTTGATTTAACGGTAAAACTGCCATACTTAGGCATACTGCGTAACATATAGTAACGCTTGTCGAGCGCTTTGTAAGTTATGGGTTCTTCACCTTCTTCTGTATCTTCGTTCAGCTCTTTTTCCCATAGCTTATATATCGGCTGGCTACCTTTTTCGGGACTGTATATTTTGGATTTAATTATATCTTTTTTATCCTGAAGGTTTTCGTTATCTACTTTGATACATCCGTCGTTATGCGATGCTTCCTTATCATTATAGGTATAGCGCATCCAGTTTTGACGGGCGTAGTCTCCATAGATATAGTTTTCAGAAATTTTGCGGATAAATTTATCGCTCCAGTCTATATTATTACTGCTTTGGAGTATTTCCTGAAGTGTAAGGAAGCGGTAATGCTGCCGATACTTATCTTTTATCATTGTAAGGCCAAAACGATGTACAACCTCAGTAAGGAAATCGCGTATGCCAAAATCAGAAAAGGCGTTATCAAAGTTGTATTGCAGATTGTCAATCTTTGTGATTTTAAGCTGAAGCCCTGTATTAATAAGATATAAATTAATGACAAAACAAATATTTTCCATAGCTTCAAAATATCCGGTGTAAATAAAATTAACAGCTGCCGAATTATTCGGAACCGGCTGCATGATTGTGAGCCATGGATTTACATGATTTGCGGTAGATCCAAGAGCATTTTTACCAATATAAAATATCCCCGGACGTTCGCTAAGCAGATATGACACATGAGGATTTCGCCTGATTGAACCTGTTAATTCGATGCGATACATACCAGCTTCATCAAAGGTAAAATGTACACCATCACTAGTGATGATACCATAAATATTACTGGAGTTGAA
>JBQGDS010000269.1:0-2761 GCA_052039185.1 Flavobacterium sp. | reverse complement strand
ATGCTTTGTCAAACTTAAGGATGTAGCGTTTTTCCATTGCTTTCGCCAGTTGTTCTTTCAGCATCTTTTCAATTTCCGGATCCATATCGGTCGAACCTTTTTCCGAAAGCTCCTTAAAAGTGGTTTTAGATTCATAAACCGCTATACCCTGAAATTCCTGAGCTGCAACAAGAAACGATGTGAGAAACGTTGCAATTGCAAAAATAATTTTTTCCATAATGTCCGTTTTTTGATTGATGATTGATGATTGATGATGATAATCCTTTTAACTAAAATTATAGTTACAAAACTAAAAAAATAGTTGATATTATTATCACTAAACGGAAAAAATTACCCACCTACACGAAAACGCATATTGTTGTCCCTGTTTTGCGATTTAAACATTTCCCTCATTTCATTCGTTTTCTTTTCCATAATGTCATCAAACTCAGCTTGCGTAACCTGCTTGCCTTTTTTTAGTGGTTTAATTTCTGCTTTATCTTTAGTATTCATTACCACTTTAGAGCATAGTATTGATGTACGCCCATCGGTCACTTCAAGTATAAGGCCGGGTAGGCCCCAGTAATTTTCAGGTCCCTGGTTAATAGGTATTTCGGGTGTATACCAGGCTGTAACTGTAATTTCTTTCGGCATTTCTAGCTGGTCCATAAAGTTGGTATTCTTCTGCTCCTCTTTCTTTTCCTCATCCTTCTTAAGCCTTAAATTCCTGAAGTCTGACTTGCTGGCTTTCAATACTGCAGTAGCCTTGTAACAGGTATATTCACCTATTTTTTTCGACTCATTTTCCATCTTCCACTGTATCTTAGGCAGCGTATCAACAATAAGGAATTCTTTCCCGAAAACTTCCTTTTCAACCGAATAGGTCCTGTTCTTTACATTTTTATAGCGCTTACCCCCTGCCCCGGTAAATGATGATATCATTCTCGTTTCCATGTTGCTTTGCCCCGGCGCGGCTAGTTTTTCTTCTTCCTGGTAAACTGAGGCGGTTTTATCAAAATTCAGGATAAATGTTTTTTCCATGGATTTGCGCATGCGCTCTTCCATCATTTTCTGCATTTCGGGCGTTATCTGTGCACCTTCAAGCTTAAAGCCCGAAGTACTCGTTTTAGACTCGTACACTGCCATACCCTGGAAATCCTGTGCATTGAGTGTAGTTAATGATGAGGCAATAAATGCAAGAGCTAAAAATATCTTTTTCATAAGTGTAGTTTTTATCGTAAGACGAATTGCGTGTTTAATTGTTACAATGAATAAACGAGCATTAAATACGTTATTTTTGTACCATATCAAATATATGAAAAAGACAGCCTATATTTTTTTGATGCTGATAAGTTATTGTGCAATTGCGCAGGAACTTACCGTACCCACAAAATTCCTGACCAACTATAAAACAGGTACTGAACAGTACATTGGCACCGATGCTTTTGGCGCTGTATATACACTTCAGGATAACGAGTTGCATAAAAGTAAAGAAGGTGTAATGCTTAAATATAAGGCATTGGCTTTAGGCAGCATAGCAAAAACAGACTTGCAGAACCCGTTGCAAATAGTATTATTCTACAGGAAATTCAATTCGGTAGTTTTGCTTGATAACCAGCTGAACGAAATACGCCGGATTAATTTCTCCGATATAGCAGAACCATTAATTGCTGAAGCCATTGGGCTGGCATCTCAAAACAGGCTTTGGCTATATGATATTACCACACAAAGGCTGGGACTATATGACTTGGCACAGAATACCTTTAAGCCTATAACGCCACCCTTTGCTGATACTATAAAGCAGTACCAAAGCGATTATAATTACTTTTACTGGATTGATATTAATAATAAATGCTTTGCGGCTAACCTTTTCGGCAAGGTAACTTTACTAGGCAATGTGCCGCCATATGATGGTGTACAGCTGGCATCGCCTACCGAAGCTATAGTACAGCACGGCAATAGCCTGTACCTGTATAATATGCATGACGGAAGCCGTAAGAAGATAGATATTGCCGAAAAAACCTTTGAGGGTTTTCAGTATTCAGCGCAAATTTTATCTATTTTTACAAACGAACAAATCAATCAGTATAAAATAACCGTATCTCAATAAATGCATATAGCTGTAGCCGGAAATATAGGCGCGGGAAAGACCACGCTTACAGGATTATTAGCCAAACAATTTAAGTGGGAACCGCATTATGAAGATGTGGTAGACAATCCTTATCTTGACGATTTTTACCACCAGATGGAACGCTGGTCATTCAACCTGCAGATCTATTTCCTGAACAGCCGCTTCAGGCAGATTTTGCAGATTCGTGAAAGCGGGAAGAATATTATACAGGACAGGACAATTTATGAGGATTCGCACATATTTGCGCCAAACCTGCATGCCATGGGACTTATGACCAACCGCGACTTTAATAATTACAAGTCGTTATTTGAGCTCATGGAAAGCCTTGTTGCCGCACCTGACCTGCTTATATACCTGAGAAGCTCAATACCCAACCTGGTAAAGCAAATACATAAAAGAGGCCGTGATTACGAAAATTCAATATCAATAGAATACCTTAGCAGGCTTAACGAACGCTACGAAGCATGGATACAGGGCTATGACAAAGGAAAACTGCTGATAATAGATGTAGACAATATTAATTTTGTTGACAACCCGGAAGACCTTGGTGATATAATGAACCGGATAAATGCCGAACTGAACGGTTTATTTTAATCGTATTTATAAAAAACAAAAACCTCACTTTTAAGTGAGGTTTTTTTATGAATTGGC
>JBQGDS010000268.1:0-4970 GCA_052039185.1 Flavobacterium sp. | reverse complement strand
TTTCCAGAATATAGGTACAGCAGACGCAATAAATGTAATGATTGATAACACACTGGATAATAACCTGGATTGGAATTCATTTACACCTGTAGCTGCGAGCCATAATTATCGTGCGGTAAGGAACGGCACCAATGTACAGTTTTTATTTAATGATATAAATCTGCTGGGCGCTGAGGTAAATGAACCTGGGAGCCATGGGTTTGTTACTTATAAAATAAGGCCTAAGCAGAACATTGCAATTGGCGATGTGATGCAGAACAGCGCATCTATTTATTTTGATTTTAATGCACCTATACACACCAACCAGGTATCAACAATGGTAGAATCAACTGCTGGAGTAAATGATACTATTGTAAATAATTTTACCGTATACCCTAACCCGGCTCAGGGTGTTATCAATATAAAGGGTACAGCTGCCGCTAATCTTGTAATTAACGATATTCTTGGTAAAACAGTGCTTACGGCAAAATGTAATGAAGGTGAAACACCTATTGATATTTCATCGCTAAAAGCAGGGATTTATTTAATTACTATAGTTTCGGAAGGTAAATCCGCCACTAAAAAGCTGGTGGTTAGATAAACATATTGCTATATATAAAACAAAGCCCAGCATTATATGCCGGGCTTTGTTATTAAAATCCTTCAAATACGCCCAGGCCAAATAGGGCAAAATCATACTTTACAGGGTCGTCCTTATCCATCAGGCGCAACTGGGTGTCCAGTTCATTTAATGCTTTTGCATCGTTTTGTTTACGTGTCAGTATGCCCAGTTTTCGGGCCACATTGCCACTGTGTACATCAAGAGGGCACGACAGGGCGGAAGGGCTTATGTTTTTCCAGATACCAAGGTCAACCCCTGCATTATCTTTACGTACCATCCATCGGAGGTACATGTTAATCCGCTTTGCTGCCGAACCACTCAACGGGTCAGATATATGCTTTTGTGTGCGTGCTGGATGATCAATAGAAAAGAACGTCTTTTTGAAATGATGAATTGCCGTCTGGATATCATCATTCTCAATATGTCGGGCAAAAACATTTTCCAGCCCGCCATGATTACTGTAAATGTTTTTCAGGGATTTTATAAAACAGGTAAAATCAGTTCCGTTAAAAGTGCGGTGCACAAAATCGTTCAGTGGTTCAAGATGGTGTTCTTTATGGTTTACAATAAAGTCATACGGGCTTTCTCCCATAAGCAGTATCATTTTACGCGCGTTGTTTATGATCATTTTCCTGTTGCCCCAAGCAATGGTTGCTGCCAGAAAACCAGCTATTTCAATATCTTCTTTCAGTGTAAAAAGATGCGGAATCTGGATTGGGTCGGTGTCAATAAAATCAGGATTGTTGTACAGTGTAACCTTTTCGTCGAGAAAAGATTTCAGTTCTTCAGCATTAAGTTTCATCTCCATCCTGCAAAAATACAAACTTATTCTTTCTCTATAGTTTTAGAATAAAATCCGTTGGATAGTGTATTACCTCTTAATTGCGGTACTACCCTGTATTTCTTTTTGAACCATTGTATCTGTTTTTCATTCACGCAGGGTAATGAACCATCAGAGGTTTGATAAATTATACTGCTTTGTTGTGGGGAGAAATAATTTAGATTGCCTTCTTTTTTCGAAATGTATTGCATTTCAGGATACATGGTATTTTTTGCAGGAGTATACAGCTGCATTATACTAAAGCCTTTAATGCACAGTAGTGCAGAAACAGCTATACCTGTTAGCAACAGATTAGGATATACCTTTTTTATATTGAGTATCGTAATAATTTCTGATGTAATAAAGGATGAAAAAAACAGTACCACAGGCAGGTAGAAACGATATTGGGGAGAGATAAAGAACAACAGTATAAATTGTACAACGCAGGCCAGATAAATCATCTTATACAACTTGTTGCTTCTGATCTTTCTGAAAAACGGCAGCATACAAAACAGTATAACAATCATATTATTCATCACACCCTTAATTCCGCTTAGGGTGAGCCAGCTTTTAAATTTTGTCAATAGTCCTGAACTATTATCACAGCCATATATATATCTGTTGGAAGATTCATGCAGTCCTTGCAGTAAGTGTTTAGGTACCTGCCAGTCGGCATTGGTTTCCCATAAAGTAAAAGGGTAAAGCGGATAACCTGAAATAACATAGTTTTTAATCATCCAGAGCCCGCCAATTACAAATCCTGTAAGTAATATTGTAACACTATCTTTTCGTGTCCTGAACAAAGGATATAAAAACAGCAATCCCAATGGCGCTATCGTAATTTTTATAAATACAAGGAATAAAAACAACAGCCAGGGCAATACTGTATGCTGCCGTATGAGCAGGTAGAAAATTAATGGCGTAATAAGCAGTAACGGTAAATCAGGAGAGGGGGCATCAACAAATATAAATGCTACACCGTAAAAAGCAGGAAGCAATAATATCCAGTGAATGTTTTTTGAATGATTGGTAGTTTCCGTAAAACAAAACAGGCAGAATATAACAAGCAGAAAGCCGTTGCTGTCGTTGAGGTTATCGGTTATAAAGTTAAGGTTCAGGCCAGCCTGTAAAACGTGCCAGGGCGACATTTGCGCCAGGAAAGGATGTAAATTTCCTAATCCTTTTACAAAGCCATATTCGTTAATCCATTTAATGGTTTGTATGTAGTAAGTTTCATTGTCAATGATAGTGGGAACCTGCGCCGATTTTATGCCTGAAAGTAACAATATAGCGACTGTACTGAACTTTATATAGATTGGAAGCGAGGCAAACTGTTTGTAATACGCTTGTAAATTTTTAGCCAGCGGTTTATAGTAGGTTATCCATAGCAATAAGGCCAATACTGAAAAAGCACAGAATATTATCCCGTTAAGCGGTAAAAAGAAAGCGGTGCAAGTGAACAGTACCGATGTTAAAAACATTCCCAGTAGTACAAGCAGTGGGATATTTGAAACATTCAGCCTGAAAATTCTATTAAGTAAAAATCCTCCGGGAAGAAAAAGCAGGAACAATAGCAGCCAGTATGCCACTATAAGCATCATAGTCCTGATACAATATTTCCGTCGCTCATTACGAGTTTCCTGTCGGCCATATCGGCAAGTTCCTTGTTATGGGTTACAATTACAAAGGTTTGCCCCATTTCATCACGCAGCCTGAAAAACAGTTTATGCAGGTTTTCTGCCGAAGCAGTATCAAGGTTGCCGGATGGCTCATCTGCAAAAATTACTGCCGGCTTATTGATAAGTGCCCTTGCCACGGCAACACGCTGCTGTTCACCGCCTGAAAGTTCACCCGGTTTATGATTTATCCTTTCGGCAAGGCCCAGGTATTCCAGCAGTCTTTTAGCTTCAGCTTCAGTCTCTACTTTAGGTTTACCCGCTATCAAGGCAGGCATGCAAACATTTTCAGCCGCAGTGAATTCGGGCAGTAACTGATGAAACTGGAAAATGAAGCCAAGCTGAAGGTTACGGAATTTTGACAGGGCTTTATCTTTCATTTTAAGTACATCCTCACCATTTATAAGCAATGATGTTCCGGCTTCATTTGTTGGCTTGTCAAGCGTACCCAATATTTGAAGCAAAGTGGTTTTGCCTGCGCCCGAAGCGCCAACTATAGATACTACTTCGCCTTTATTTATGGTAAGGTCAACTCCTTTAAGCACATGAAGCTTGTCATAAAATTTATGGATGTTCTTTGCCTCTATCATGAATGCGTTTTTCACAAAGAAACAAACAATTTGAAGAATAATAAATGTTTTCTGGCACAATATTTACTATGTAGTATTGTAAACTTTCGTTAACCGGATTGCACAGGGGCATATCAATTACTTAATTTTGATTTTATAAGAAAATGAAAAAACTTGCAGCTTTAATTCTTGCTATGGCAACCATGTCATGCCAGTCAAAAGAAAAAACAGAAACGGCAAATGCCGCTATAAATAAAGGAGAACATAAAATGGATGATAAAAAAACGGAAACTGCCATATTTGCAGGCGGTTGCTTTTGGTGTACCGAAGCATTTTTTACCGATGTTAAAGGTGTTGAAAAAGTAGTATCAGGCTATATAGGCGGTAAAACTGAAAACCCTACTTATAAAGAAGTTTGCGAAGGCTATTCAGGCCATGCTGAAGCTATCAAAATTACTTTTAATCCTGCTGAGGTGGCTTATGAAGACCTATTGGAGATTTTTTTTGCTACACATGATCCTACAACTATAAACAGGCAGGGGGCTGATGTGGGTACGCAATACCGTAGTGAGATATTTTATACTACAGAGGCACAAAAAGTTGCTGCAGAGAATTTCATAAAGCTGCTGACTGACCAGAAAATATTCGATAAAAAGATTGTTACTAAAATATCATCTGCAACAACATTCTACCCGGCTGAAGATTACCATCAGGATTATTACGCGCAAAATCCTAACCAGCCGTATTGCCAGGCTGTAATCGCACCAAAACTGGCGAAATTGCAGAAAAATTATAAATCGAAACTAAAGTCGTAATGTTATGGGCTGATGAGTTGATAGTTTATTACTTATCAGCCTTTAATTTTTCCTTGTCTTTAAAAAGGAAGCCGAGACCTATGCCGCGAAGCATCTTTTTTTCGAACCACCAGAAAAACTTGATCTGTCCTGATATAAATCCAAAAAAAAGTAGTAATACCTGATAGATAGGGAATATTAATATCAGGTATAATGGGTAATACAGCCATGGCGGTACTACATTTTTAGTAAAACCAAACCAGTCAAGCACCGGTTTTGATACAAAGGCAGAGGAAGAACCCGTTACGGCAAATACAATAAATATTACGACAAACTGAAAGTTACTGGTTATACCCCAGCGTTTTTTTAATTTTTCCATGCAGGAGGTGTAAAAAGCAAATATAGCCTATTTAAAACTGAGGCACAACACCGCCAAGCCTTTGTTTATTGGTTTGCTGAAAATAAACCAGGTAGTTGTACAGCAGATAATTCACTTCATATCCGTAATTT
>JBQGDS010000267.1:0-6865 GCA_052039185.1 Flavobacterium sp. | reverse complement strand
CCCCATCTACTGTAAAAGCTTGCTGCACGAGCGAAACTAAAAAGACAGCAAGGCTGATAATCACTATTACAATCTTGTATATTTTCGGCATAAGATTAAATAAAAACCGCTAAGAAAATTCTTAGCGGTTCAAATATAAGCTTTTATATCAAGCAATTACTCTACCGTAACCGACTTAGCCAAATTCCTCGGCTGGTCAACATTACAGCCCCTAAGTACTGCAATGTGGTACGATAGCAGTTGTAGCGGTATGGTTGTAACAAGTGGCGAAAGCGCATCAACCGTAGCAGGTATCTCGATAACATGGTCGGCCAGTGCCTTAACCTGCGTATCGCCCTTAGTTACCACAGCAATGATTTTTCCGCTGCGTGATTTTATTTCCTGTATGTTACTTACAATTTTGTCATAATGCTCCTGTTGCGGCGCAATAATAAACACCGGCATCTGCTCATCAATAAGCGCAATTGGGCCGTGCTTCATTTCAGCCGCAGGATAACCCTCGGCATGTATGTATGATATCTCTTTCAGCTTCAAAGCACCTTCAAGCGCTACCGGGAAATTGTATCCCCTTCCCAGGTAAAGTGCATTTGGCGCATCTTTATACACCTCGGCAATAGCCAGGGCCGCATCGTTAGTCTGCAATGCTTCGGCAACCTTTTCAGGTATAAGCTCCAGTTCCTGCAGGTAGCGGTGGTAGGTTGAGTTGTTCAGCGTGCCTTTAGCCTGCGCTAAACGAAGTGCAATAAGTGTAAGTACAGTGATCTGGGTTGTAAATGCCTTGGTAGACGCCACCCCAATTTCAGGACCTGCGTGCGTGTAAGCACCGGCATGTGTTTCACGCGAAATTGACGAACCCACTACGTTACATACACCAAATACAAAAGCGCCATTCTCCTTAGCCAGCTTAATGGCAGCAAGAGTATCGGCCGTTTCACCTGATTGCGAAATGGCAATTACCACATCGTTCTCATTTATAATCGGGTTCCTGTAACGGAACTCAGAAGCATATTCTACTTCAACCGGTATACGGGCAAATTCTTCAAAGATATATTCTGCCACAAGGCCGGCATGCCATGACGTACCACAGGCTATTACCAATATACGCTGTGCATTAAGGAATTTTTGAAGGTTATCTTCAATACCCGCCATTTTGATAAGCCCTTCATTAGCATGAAGCCTGCCACGATAGGTATCTTTTATTACATTAGGCTGCTCGTATATCTCCTTAAGCATAAAGTGGTCATAACCGCCTTTTTCAATCTGCTCAAGGTTCATCTGCAATTCCTGGATATAAGGGTCAACCAAAGAGTCGTCTTTAATTTTCCTTATCTTCATCGGTTTGTGCAGCCTTACAATTGCCATCTCCTCATCTTCAAGGTAAATAGCATTTGATGTATACTCAATAAACGGCGAAGCATCTGACGCTACGAAAAACTCATCTTTACCAACACCAATGGCCAACGGGCTGCCAAGGCGGGCACATACAATTTCGTTCGGCCTGTCTTTATCAAATACTGCAATGGCATATGCGCCCACAACCTGGTTAAGGGCTATTTGTACGGCTTTACCTATTTTAAGGTTATCTTTTTTCTTTACATCTTCAATAAGGTTTACCAGTACCTCGGTATCTGTATCCGATTTAAAGGTATATCCCCTGTTGATCAGTTCTTTTTTCAGCGGCTCATAGTTTTCAATGATACCATTGTGTACTATAGCTATCTTACCCGAATTGGAAAAGTGCGGATGCGAATTTACATCATTAGGCACACCATGAGTTGCCCAGCGTGTATGGCCTATACCAATGCTGCCTGTTGTGGTTATTTCCTTAGCCTTCTCCTCAAGGTCAGATACCTTTCCTTTGGTTTTGGCAAGCTTAAGGTTTTCACCATCATATAATACAACGCCGGCACTGTCGTACCCCCTGTATTCAAGCCTTTTAAGGCCTTTAATAATAACAGGATATGCTTCCCTGTTCCCGATGTAACCTACAATTCCACACATATATTATATTAATTATTCAGGTTTCGTATAAAAAATTTCAAGTTTAAGGCGTTTGTCGTAATCAGTATCTCCTACAGGTATATTGTTACCGTAAAGCACTACCCCAAGCGGATTGATAACTGAAGAGAAAGGCATTGTGTCTACATTTTTAGTCACCGTAGTGTTCCCCGGTTTTTGTACATAAGTAACCGAGAAAGGCGAAAGCGGTTTAAAACTGCCATTATCAACAAGGTTAATATTTTCGGTAACTACAAGGCCAATAGGTATATTAGTAGAATCTTTATTAATCAGGTTATTTATATGATTCGTGATTCTTATCCTGTAAAGCCCTTTACCATTAACTTTAGAGTACCTGCCATCATGTACAAATTTATTATCCTTAGGGCTAATGGTTGATGTCGTTACATCGGTATAATAGTCATACATCGGCCTTTTATTTGCAATGTCATACAAATAAATCCTTTTAGGCAGCTTAGCTGTACCCATAGCAGCTTCGTCAACATAAAAAGTCAGGTTGGCCTCGTTTATTATCGCTTTTGGCTGGCTGCCCGGTATATTATCTCTCCTTAACTGATCAAGACTGGCATCATCAATACGCACAACCGCCATGGATCCTGCGCCGCCTTTAATATACAACCTGTCATCACCTGTTGTTGCATTTGAAGTATTTATTGCATTGTTATATGCAGCAGAGTTAGCCTCCTGGAAATAGTTTACAGAATTACCCTTAAGGTTCATAGATAAAGTTTTCTTAACCCTGACAGTATTATCAAAAGAACCATCCAGCTTAAGTGTAGCATCAGTATAACGTATCATAAGCTTAGCCTGTGCAGTATTTAGCATAGCCATTGCATTTTGCGTACCGTTTTGCTCAATCTTAAAGTAAAGCCCCCTGAAATATTCCCTGAATATGTTGTTGCTAACCATTTTAGACATTCCTTCGGCTGAGAAGAGTCTGCTCTGAAAATATGAATTATCAAGCTCAGCATACAACCCCGGAGCCTTACGCTCTAACAGGTAGTTATTTGAACCGTAACGTTTAATCTCGGCAGGATTGAAAAGAAAGTGGTCATTTTGGGCAGGGTACTGCGTTTTATTATTCAACTGAGGCGACACAAGGATACCTTCAATAGCAGCCTGGTCAGCCGAAAAATACTTTTGCCCTTGTGTTGTAACAGGATCTGTACTTCTTAAATAATAACCACTCTCATAGATACTCAATTTCATTTTATCATCAGGATTGCCGTATATAGAGTCCAGTTTATATGTACCGGTACCATCAACAGCTGTACTTTGCAGCCTGCTGAAATACGGAATGTAAACATAAACAGTATCAATAACAGGCGAGTGAAGAGACGGGTTAACAGTTTCCAGCTCAAGCTGGGTTAAATAATTAGCCGTAACCTTGCCAAATAGGGCATTATTAAAAACGCCAAGCGCATTTATAGGCATATTATTTGACTGCACTGAATTGAACGGCTTGTCATAAGCTAACACTTTGGCATGTATTGAATCGAGACCGTTATGGTGAACGTCGTCTTCAATAATATCCGAATTAATATTATTAAAATCGCTGTCGCAGGCAACAAGGCTAATACAAAGCAATGCGAAAAGCAATTTTTGGAATACTGAAATATTTGTCATAGTGATTTTTTAAAAGTTTTCTATAAAACCTGATTTTTATAGAAATTAGTATATGCCTCTGCAAATTTATCTTTTGGCACATACTCAAGCACAGGCTTACCTGAATTTTCAACAAACTGCTTCAGGTCGGCAGGAACGTTGTCCGATGCCAGGATTACGGCATCCGAATGCATTACGGCAGCTTTCATTATATTGTTGTAATCAGGTGTTGAAAGCATGTTCACATCACCTTCAGGCACTTCGTCAAACAATACTTTACCCATCATTCCTGCATCAAGCGTACCGTCAAACCCATGACTGTAAACCGATGTCACTATTTTGGTATCGGCAAAAAGCGCTTCATCTTTATAATAGTGCTTCATGTATACCGGCAGCATAGCGGCCATCCAACCGTGCACGTGTATAATATCGGGCACCCAGTTAAGTTTTTTTACCGTTTCAACAACACCTTTTGCAAAAAATATCGCCCTCTCATCATTATCAGGGTACAGTGTCCCGTCTTCATCAGTAAATGTTGCCTTGCGCTTAAAGTACTCGTCGTTGTCAATAAAATAAACCTGTATGCGCTCTTTCGGTATAGATGCTACTTTTATAATAAGCGGCATATCCATATCGTTAACAACAAGGTTCATTCCTGATAAGCGGATTACTTCATGCAGCTGGTGCCTCCTCTCATTTATGTTACCATAGCGTGGCATGAAGATCCTGATTTGCCCGCCCTGATCATTGATCATTTTAGGTACGTCATATGACATTAAAGAAACTTCATTTTCAGCCAAGTAGGGCACTACTTCAGATGATACATATAATATCCTCTTATCCTCCATCGTTACAATTTAAAATTTTTATTCGCGTATAAAAACATGCAAAATTACACAATTTTGTGCATTGTATAACTATTGTATTAATTTTGCCCCGAATTTTAATTATTACTTAATGCTCATTTTCAATAACAAAGCCGGCCTGAACAGTCATTTAAGTCAGCTTTCAGCCGCTGGTGCCGGTATCGGTTTTGTACCCACAATGGGTGCTTTACACAAAGGCCACCTGTCATTGCTGGAGCAATCAGTTAAAAATAACGATGTTACGGTTATCAGCATTTTTGTAAACCCTACACAATTCAACAATCCTGAAGATCTTGAAAAGTATCCGCGTACACTGGATGCCGATATGCAAAAAATAGCTACCGTAAATACAGGGATTATAATTTTTGCACCTACGGTAGATGAAATGTATGATGGTAATACACAGTCAAGTCATTTTTCATTTGACGGACTGGAGCACCAGATGGAAGGCGCACACCGCCCGGGGCATTTTGACGGCGTGGGCACTATTGTAAAAAAGCTGTTTGAGATTGTTAAGCCCGATAATGCTTACTTTGGAGAAAAAGATTTCCAGCAATTGCAGATTGTGCGCAAAATGGTTGAGAAGGAAAATATGCCTGTGAATGTTATAGGCTGCCCGATACACCGCGAAGATAACGGCCTTGCCATGAGCTCACGCAACCAAAGGCTTACAACCGAAAACCGTGAAAAGGCAGCAGTAATATATAAAACGATTACTGAAGCAGGAGAAATTTTCCGCAATGCGGGAATTATGGAAGCTGAAGCTTATGTTGGCAGAGTTTTTGCACAATATCCGGAGTTTGTACTGGAATATTTTGAAATTGCTGATGAACGTACGCTTATTCCTGCCAAAATAAAACAAGAAGATGTGCCATACAGGGCATTTATAGCTGTATATATAAGCGATATAAGGCTTATAGATAATATTTCATTAAATTAATTACCTTTGCGCCATGCAAATTCAAGTTGTAAAATCCAAGCTTCACCGCGTTACGGTGACCGGAGCCGATTTAAACTACATAGGCAGCATTACCATTGACGAAGCGTTAATGGAAGCCGCCAATATTATTGAGGGTGAGAAAGTTTCAATAGTGAACATCAACAATGGTGAACGCCTTGAAACCTATGCTATTAAAGGAAACAGGAACAGTGGCGACATTACACTAAACGGCCCTGCGGCCAGGAAAGTGCAAAGAGGCGATATTATTATCATTATATCTTATGGTATACTTGATTTTGAAGAAGCCAAAACCTTTAAGCCTACGCTGGTTTTCCCTAATGAGAAAGACAATTCGCTAACATAATTGTGAAAAAGAAAATTACACGACTGCTAAGTATAATACTCCCACTCATACTGGGAGTTTTTTTAGTTATATACGTATACAGGCAGTACACCCCCGAACAGATAGAGAGCCTGAAAAACAGTTTTAAAACAGCAGATTATCTTTACGTATGGGTTTCCATGTTTGTAGGGCTTACCGGGTTTTGGGCTCGTGCCTACCGCTGGAAATATACACTGGCGCATGTAGGCTATACCGCTCCTTTTGCCATAAAGTTCAGCGCGGTATGTATTACGTATGTTATGAATATGCTCATACCCCGCAGTGGCGAGGTAAGCCGTGCCGTAGTACTTAATAAATATGCGGGCGTACCTTTTGATAAGGCACTGGGCACTATAATATCTGAAAGGATTGTAGACCTTATTTTACTTGTAACAGCAATAGCTACAACGGTATTGCTTCAGTATGATGTTGTAGAGGCTTACCTGGCTGATATTCCTTTCAAAAAGCTTCTTTTCTACGGTATTATTGCGGGTATACTGTTTATTAGCTCGGTATTATTTTTTATTTACTCTAAACTTGCCTTGGTACAAAAAATAAGGATTAAGGTATCAGGCCTTGCCGAAGGTGCTGTAAGTGTTTTTACCATGCCTAATAAATGGCCTTTCTTCCTTTTGTCGTTATACATTTGGTTCAGCTACGTGCTAATGTTTTATGTCACAATTTTTGCCCTGCCCGAAACCTCAGGTCTTGGATTTGGCTCAGTGGCTACGGCATTTGTAATAGGCAGTATAGTAATAACCTTTACTAACGGGGGCACGGGTTTCTTTCCGGTTGCAATTGCACAGATACTTACCATGTATAATGTTCCGGAAACTGCGGGTTTTGCATTCGGGAGTATTGTTTGGGCATCGCAAACTGCACAGATACTTTTACTCGGGGGGCTTTCATTTTTATTATTGCCTTTACTTTATAAAAATAAATAATCACTATCTTTCCCGCCTGATACCCCCTCAAGCATAAGGCAATGAAATATAAATTTTTAGCGCTGTTTTTACTGGCTTTTTCTGTTGTTTTTGCACAACGGAAAAAGGA
>JBQGDS010000266.1:0-11800 GCA_052039185.1 Flavobacterium sp. | reverse complement strand
AGCCAGTCCGGCGAAGTGGAGTTTTACAACAACCTGGTGTACCCTACGGGTTCGGCACAGGTTGTAACAGGAAACCCAGCCTTTACTATGGCACAGGCCGTTAATCAAAACCCGGGATTGGTTTTTGACGGAACATTATGGAAGGCCGGTACTGGAACACCTGTTTTGGCTCATGGCTATGCTCCGCTTACCGTGGCTGATGATATCGATGGGCATGTACGCCCTGCGTTGAGCAATCCCGGTGCAGATCACTACAGTACACAGCCTGTAACCTACATGTCGCTTACGGTAGATGATGTAGGCCCATATGCTGATGATCAGGTAATGGCAGTGATTGATGAAGCCAAAACAGAATTTAAAATTTACCCGAACCCAACCACAGGTATAATAAGCCTGAAGCTTCCGGCTATGCAGGCAGATGCAGTGATTGAGGTATACAATATACATTCGCAGCTTGTAATGAGCAAAGATGGTGTGCAGGCAGAAAGCACTGCAGTGTTCGATATGTCGGGCCAGTCACAGGGAATGTATTTCATAAAGATTATTGCAGGGGATAAGGCTACAGCTTTAAAATTTATGAAGCAATAATCTGGTTGACCAAATTTGGAGTTTAGTGTTGAGTAATAGTTACTCTTAGGTGAGAGGGCCTCCTGAAAAGGAGGCTTTTCTTTTTGATTTACAAGGCTTGATGCAGATTTTTCTTTTGTGATAGATTTGGTTGGTCAAATTTGACAGAAATTAATTAAAATGAGGTTGCTTTATTTCCGAAAACGTTTTAGAAATTGTTAAAATTATTTTAAAATTAATATCTAAACTGATTTTAAAACTTAATTAAATAAAAAATTATTTACTAAATAGCTTTAAAATTTCATTATATGTAAAAAATATCTTCATATTTGGAGATATTTAAAAATTCGTATATTTGGTCAACCAATTTATTTTTTATGGTAATGCAGGAGTTTGGGCTTGAAGGAACTTTTAAGCCGGAAGAAAGACAAATAATAAGTAAGATAAGAGATCTTATCACGTCGCAGCAACTAAAGCCGGGTGACAGGCTTCCGTCTGAGCGTAAGCTTTCGGAGGAGCTGGGCGTAAGCCGTGGCAACGTGCGCGAGGTTATACAAAAGCTTGAGTTTTATGGCCTGCTTAAAACATTGCCGCAAAGCGGCACATTTGTAGCTAAGCTGGGCGTACCTGCATTAAGCGGTATGTTTACGGACATACTACAATTGAAAAAACCCGATTTCAAATCGTTGGTAGAAACAAGGATAATGCTGGAAACCAATATTGTTGCGCTCGCTGCCGAACGCAGGACAACACAGCAGCTTATACAGATTGAAGAGGCACTTATTGCCTACCAGACAAAAGTGGAGAGGAATGAAAAAGCGGTGGAAGAAGATCTTATGTTTCACCTTAAGATATCTGAAGCCAGTGGCAATTCGGTTATGAATACGCTGATGCTAATCATTACTCCCGAAATTATTACCAATTTCGAAAAATACCATGTATGTACAAGCTCAATGACTAATGACAATATAATTGAGCACCTCCAGATATTTGAAGCTATTAAAAACCAGAACCCGGTGGCAGCCAGGCACTATCTGCAAAACCATTTTAAGGTACTGCATGAGTATTGCAGCCAGGCCGAGACAATAACAAACAACAGTGATATGCAGTTTTAAGTCCGCGCAATTTCAGTAAAACAGCAGGCATTTTAAAACCGGAAGCTTGGGGAAGTGAGGTTTAATTACGTAGCCTGAAGGGGTGTATACACAAGTATATGCTGCTTATTCTATTAATTGAATGTTAGTATATTAAATTATGAAACTAAAAGCATTATTATTTTTTACTGCCCTTTTGTTCGGCACAGCCCTTTTTGCGCAGGATAAATATACTTTAAAGGGTACGGTTATAGCTGCAGATGATAAGCTGGGGCTTCCCGGTGCTAATGTTGCGATTTTTGGTACAAATAAAGTTGTGGCAACTGACCTGGATGGTAATTTCGAAATCCAGGTGTCGGGTAATGAAACACTTAGCATATCATTTACAGGTATGGAAAGTGTTACGGTCCTGCTAAACAACGAAACCGAAATATCGGTAACACTTAAGGCCAAAAGCACTGTGATTGATGAGGTTGTGGTAGTAGGCTACGGTACCCAGAAAAAATCTTCAATAACAGGATCAGTATCAAAGCTGGAAAACGAAAACCTTGATGAAGTTACCAACTCCCGTGTAGATAAGGCTTTACAGGGGCGCATTGCAGGTTTACAGATACAAAACATAACATCGGAAGTTGGTGAAGCGCCACAGATACGCATCAGGGGGCTTGGTTCAATAAGCGCCAGCAGTAACCCGCTTGTAGTGGTTGACGGTTTTCCTATAGAAAACGGCCTGGAATTTATTAACCCAAGCACTATTGAGTCTATCGAAGTGCTTAAGGATGCAAGTTCTACAGCAATATACGGTTCAAGGGGTGCCAATGGTGTTATCCTTGTAACTACTAAAGAAGGCTCTTCAGGAAAAACAGTATATGAGTTCAAGAGTTATTTTGGGGTAAAGTCAGCTTATGAAAACCTTGACCTTTATGATACTTTTGAATATACAGATATGCTTCGCAATGAGCGGCAGCTGCACGAAAACTACCTTGCAGGATTAGACGGGCGCGCTCCATCGGCAATTGCCTATTCTGCCCGTGAAAAAGGTATGCGTGAGGTAGCCAGGCAAAGTGGCGAGATTGACTGGCAGAAAGCCGGGCAGCGCGGGCAGGCAATGATTAAAAATTACCAGCTTAACATTTCTGGCGGTTCAGATAAAACAACGTATTTTGTTTCAGGCCAGTATATAGAAGACGAAGGCCTTCTTAAAGATAATTACCTTAACCGTTTTAACTTCAATTCGCGCTTAAGGACAAAACTGTCTAACAAGGTGTCGCTTGATATCAACCTTCGTCCTTCATATACCAAAAGAAGAAGGTCAAGCGTATCATTCACTGATTTTGCACGTACCTATGGATTTCTTCCTGTAAGGCATACAGCTTATACTTCCGGGCTTACAGGGTATCCTGAGGGCAGCTATGCACACGGAAGGCACTTTAATAACCTTGCTTTTGATTATGTTGATGAATTTGGCCAGCAGCAAAACTTTACGGCATCGCTTTGGGGTACCAACAATAACAACCCTGTAGCCCGTATGGAGAGCGACCAGCGCTTCCAGCATGATTACCGCATGCTTGCCAACTTCGCCCTTGATTATAAAATTAACAAAAGGCTTAAATTCAGGACATCGGGCGGTGTAAATATGGATTATTCCAACTATGAGCGTTTCAGGAGTTCGGAAGCCGAAATTACAGGACAAACCATAGGGGAAGATAATAGTGCGCTGCAGGTAAGGTTCCTTACCGAAAATACCCTTACATACGACTATAAAAAGGGTGACCATGACCTTAATGCCCTTGCGGGTATTACCTATCAAAGGACAAATTATAAGAATATGAATCTGTATGGTACACAATTCCCTTCAGATTATATTCATACCATAAATGCGGCAAACCTTATCGATGCCGAGCAGTCGTTTACACGTAAGTCGGTTATCAATCTTCTATCATTCCTTGCCAGGGTAAACTACTCCTATAAAAATCGTTACCTTCTTTCTGTTGCTGCACGTGCTGATGGTTCATCAGTATTCGGGCCTGAAAATAAATATGGGTTCTTCCCTTCGGTATCAGTGGGATGGAACATTGGCGAAGAGAATTTCTGGAAAGACAACGTTACTTTCATGAACAGGTTCAAGGTCAGGACCAGTTATGGTGTAACAGGTAATAACGATATTACCAACTATTCCTTCACTAACCTGCTTTACCCGGCCAACTACTCATTAGGTACGGGCACAGGAACTGTGACATCGGGCCTTGGTGAAATAGGTGCCGTATTGGGTAACCCTGCCATAAGCTGGGAACAGACGCACGAATATGACACTGGTGTGGATCTGGGCTTTTTCGGGAATAAGCTAAACCTTACCGTAGATTATTATTACTCAATTACCGATAAGTTGTTGCTACAGCAAAACGTATCATACATTACAGGCCACGACCAGTTTTTTAATAACATAGGTAAAATACAAAACCGTGGTATTGAGGCTGAACTTTCGGCTAACATAAAAATAGGCGGGCTTACATGGAAACCTGCATTTAACATTGCGGCTAACCAAAACAAACTTGTTTCATTAGGCGGCGAGGCACAATTTATAAGCCAGGGCGAGCGTAATGAGCAATACATAGCTAAAGTAGGACAGGAATCAATTCAGTTTTATGGCTACAAAATGATAGGCGTGTGGCAATCTGCCGAAGAGCTGGCTAATAACCCGCGCTCTGCCGATGATGCAGTAGGAGGTATACGTGTAGCTGACCTTAACGGTGACGGCGTTATTACTGCTGATGACCGTACTACACTGGGCAGCCCGTTCCCTGATTTTACATGGGGCTTTTACAACTCATTTACCTACAAAGGCTTTGATATGAACTTCCTGGTTCAGGGTTCAGTAGGCGGCGAAGTGTTTTATGGCGACGGCTACTATAACGAAACACGCTACCTGCAGAAAGATTTTGTTGAAGGTCGTTGGTTTAGCGAAGGTGTGGCTGCCACAAAACCCCGTGATAACCTGGGCCGTGCATGGCAAAATACAGATTACCTGATTCAGGATGCATCCTACGTGTCATTAAGAGCGGTGACGCTGGGTTACAGTTTCCCGCAGGATCTTACACAAAAGATAGGGCTTACCAAAGCACGCCTTTACCTTACAGGAGAGAACCTGTTGTACCTTAAAGCAAGCGATTTTACAGGGCTAAACCCTGAAGGGCTTAATACGAGCGGTATCTATTCATCGCCGCTTATTTCAGGATACCAGCGCGGGGCTTACCCGGTACAGCGTACCATAGCTTTTGGTATCGACATTAATTTCTAAAAAAGTACATGAAAATGAAAATAAAATTTCACAACATTAAGATAGCCTTTTTGGCAGTGCTTTTTGCAGCAACAGGATGTAATGAAACGCTCGATCTGCAGCCGATATCGGATATTGGAGTTGGCGAGTTTTACAATACACCGGGAGAAGTAAACCTTGCAGTTATAGCCATATATAACAGCCTGCACGGTATGCAGAACAGGGAATGGATGCTTACCGAGCTAAGGAGTGATAATACGTATATGAACCCAAGCTCTACCGAGACAAAGGATTTGCCTATACGGGAAATAGACCGCCATGTACAGCAATCGCAAAACGTACACCTGCAGGAATACTGGAGGGCCTGTTACAGGACTATAAACCTGGCGAATGTAGTAATGCAGAATCTTAATGTGGTTACAGATGAGACCCAACGTAATACGTACGAAGGAGAAGCACGTTTTCTTAGGGCTCATGCCTACTTTAATCTGGTACGCCTTTGGGGAGGCGTGTTTCTGGTAGACAGGCCTATATCGGGCAGGGAAGCTAAAAATATGGACAGGAGTCCGCAAAGCGCCGTTTATGACTTTATAATTAACGATTTCCGCATGGCTGGCAATATGCTTCCTCCTGTACAGGGCGGAGCCAATTTAGGGCGTGTAACTGCCGATGCCGCAAGGACATTGCTAGGCAAGGCACTGCTTACACGCAAGGCAGGTGGTGACCTTGCCGAAGCGCGTACCATTTTATCTGATGTGGTAAATGGTACACATGGTCTGCTGGGCAATTATGCTGATGTTTTTAGTATAGGTAACGAATATAATAACGAAATACTGTTTGCAGTACGATACCAGGCAGGTGGTGTAGGGCTTGGCTCCCCGCATCCTAACTTTTTTGCACCGCTGCAAAGTGAGAACTATGTGGTTTTTGGCAACGGTGACGGGCTTAATGTGCCTACACTTAGCATGACTAATGCATATTTAGCCGGTGATACCCGTAAAGCGTCGTCTATGGCCGATAGCTGGATAGGTTTTCAGGGTGTAGTAAGGCCGGACAGGCATGTGGTAAAATATAACGGGCCATTCAATATTGTTGATGACGGCGGTAATGACTGGATTATTACCCGTTATGCCGATGCACTGCTGTTGCTTGCCGAAGCTATTAATGAGGAGTCAGGCCCTGATTCAGAAGCGTTAGGCTACCTTAACCAGGTGCGTACACGTGCACTTGGGCCCGGCGCTGCGCTTACACTGGCACAGGTAGGTACTTACTTTGATTTTAAACTGGCGCTCGAAAACGAAAGAAGGCTGGAATTTGCTTTTGAAAACCACCGTTGGTTCGACCTTGTGCGTACAGGCCGTGCGCAGGTAGTAATGAGCCAGCATTTTGCAACCGAATTCCAGTACAACGATCCTGATCGTCCGGCATTTAACACGCCGCCGTTGCAGCACCACCAGATTTTACTGCCTATACCACAGTATGAAATCGACCTTAACCCTAACATTGCACAAAACTCAGGCTATTAATATTATGAGTATAAAAAACACAATAAAAAATACGGCTGCCGCACTGCTTTTAGTAGCAGTGCAGGCTAACCATGCCGCAGAGATTAAAGTTGGTAACCCTGATGAGCTGAATGCTGCAATGGGTAAGGTAAAACCCGGTGACAGGATAATTATGGCCAACGGAACCTGGAAAGATACTGCCATAGTATTTATGGCTAACGGAACCGTTAAAGATTCTATTTTTCTTGAGGCGGAGACTCCCGGAAAAGTAGCCCTTACAGGGAAATCATCTTTAGAAATTGGTGGTAAGTACCTTGTAGTTAATGGCCTTTGGTTTAAAGAAGGAAGCTCTGACAAGAAGTATGTAGTAAGCTTCAACGCTAAAAAAACTGTGGCAACCAATTCACGTTTTACCAACTGTGCTATTACTGATTATAACCCGGCAACCAAGTCAGAAGCTAACCACTGGGTTGAGCTTTGGGGCAAGAACAACCGTGTTGATCATTGTACACTATCAGGCAAAACCAACGAGGGTTGTACACTTGTAGTATGGCTTAAAGGCGATGAAAATATAGAGAACAACCACAGGATAGACCATAACTATTTTGGCGAGCGCCCACCGCTTGGCTCTAATGGTGGCGAAACTATAAGGATAGGCACCAGCCATAACTCCATGTACCAGTCAAACACTGTAGTAGAATACAACACATTCGAAAAATGTAATGGTGAGGTTGAGGTAATATCAAATAAATCATGCAATAACATTTTCAGGTATAACCTTTTCCTGGAATCTCAGGGCTCTATGGTTATGCGTCATGGTAATAACTGCCTTGTAGAGAATAACGTGTTTTTAGGCAATAACCAGCCGTATACGGGTGGAGTACGAATTATTAATGAAGGCCATGTCATTAAAAATAATTATTTCTCAGGCCTCACGGGAGCCGATTTCCGCGGTTCGCTGGTAATGATGAACGGCGTGCCGAACAGTCCGCTGAACCGTTACAACCAGGTAAAGAATGCAAAAGTGCTGAACAATATATTTTATAACTGCTCACCGTTCCAGCTGTGTGCAGGCAGCGATGCAGAAAGGTCGCTGCCCCCGGTAAATTCAGCTATTGAAGGTAACATTGTATATTCTGACAAGGCTGAGATAGTAACCGTTTTTGACGATATAAAAGGAATTACAATAAAAAACAATATTGCCGACGCTCCAAGCGCTAAGAAAGTGGACGGCTTTACACAAAAGAAACTGGATTGGGTAAAACAGAATGAGCTGCACCTGCCAAAAGGGCAAAACTTTACATATGATATGTTCCTGCCTGCGCTTACTGGAAAAAGGGGAGCAGGATGGAGTACTAAATCTTCGCCTAAAAAAGCTATACAGGCTGAAACCATTACTGTAGCTCCGGGTAAAGGAACGCTTGAAGCTGCGGTAAAAAAAGCTAAAGGCCCTGCAAGGCTGGTGCTTTCTCCGGGAAAGTACGAATTGGAACGATCTGTAGTTGCTAAAGCTGATATAACTATTGACGGTGGCAACGGCGAAAAACCGGTAATTGTGTTTACAGCACAGCCCGAAAAAAAGTACAACTACTTCTTTAAGATAGATTCAGGTGCAAGGCTTAAGGTTAGTAATGTAGCCATATCGGGCAAAGAGAATACCGAGGTAAAATATGCTTTCACTTCTCCGTCAGAAGACACACCGGGCAGCTACAGCCTTTATATTGATAATTCTGTAATATCAGGATTTGCCAATGCTGAAGGTGGAGCGGTATTCAAGGCTAACAAAGGTACACTTGCCGATACAATAAGGGTAAGCAACAGCATTCTTAAAAACAATTTCAGAGGCTTTAACCTTTCTTCTGAAAAAGATGACAAGGGCAAGTACAATGCTGAGAACATCATTTTTGAAAACAGTGTTTTTGCCGATTTCAGCCAGTGGGTGCTTCATTATTACCGTGGCGGTAATGATGAGTCTACTTTAGGCGGTAACCTGCATGTAAACCACTGTGTGTTTACTAAGATAGGTTCAAAAGATAAGGATTTCGTACTGTCTACCAAAGGTATTGTAGCTGTAAAGATTGAGAACAGCGTGTTTTATGATAACGCAATCCTTATCAATCCTGTAAGGCTTGACGGTAAGAGCAACAGTATTACGCATTCAGTAATAAATAACTCAGGTGAAGTTAAACTTACGCAAAAGGCTGCTTCATCAAATATTATTGATAAAAACCCATCATTCCAGGACAGGGAAAAGTTCCTTCCTAAAAACAACTCGCCGCTTAAAAATGCGGGTAATGATGGTAAAGACATAGGTATAATCCAGGTTAAATAACAAAATGTCATGAAAAAAATCAGTACAAAAATATTCGGTATTTTCTGCATGGTTGCAGCAGTTATGGTGCTATCATGTGATGCCGACCCTGAGGTTGACAAAACTTTTGAAGAGATACTGGCAGCACAGCCTACTATAACCAGTTTCTCTCCAGGTACAGCTTCCATACAAACGCAGGTTACCATAACGGGTACCTATATGAATTTTGTTACCAAAGCTTTTATAGGTGGCGTCGAGGCTGAGATATACTCGCGCGAAAATCAGCATACGCTTATTGTAACTGTACCTGCTGATGCTGTTTCGGGTAAGATAAGACTGGAAACCAATTCAGGTATGGTAGCTGAATCGGCCGAAACACTAACCGTAACCTATCCTGTTCCGGTAATTGAGTCGACTCTGCCTGCGCAGACAGAAGTAAATGAAACCATTACTATTGAAGGGCAAAACCTTCAGGTAGTAACCAAGATAAGCTTTGGCGGTGTTGATGGTGTTATTGAACTTCAGGACGATCGTACCATAATAGTGAGGACGCCTAACAACGGCCCAAGCCCGCTGTCATTAACATACAGCTACAATACCACAAGTGGTGAAGTGACACAAGTACTTAATCCTGCTTATATTATTTTTATCCCGGTTCCGTCAGTAACAAGTTTCCCGTCGGCAATACTTAAAAACACGCCGGTTATTATTCCGGGCCAGAACATGAATCTTATAACATCGGTAACATTAGGTACAGAGGTTATAACAGGTTTTACGGCAACTCCGGTTAGCCTTACATTCACGCCGCCTGCATCAATGGTATCAGGTACGTATACAATTACTTTAGGATATGGAAACAGCCAGCAGATTGTGAGTCCTGCTGTTCCTTACATAAACCGTGATATACAGGTATACTTTGATTTTGAAAGCCATGGTACAGAGGTAATTTCTTCTACAACAAGTGTTGCATCGCATCTTATTGCCAATACGCTGAACGGAACATTCCCGCAGCCACCTTTTCCTGGCGGTACAAATTACAATCATATCGAAATGCTTTCGCCTAACAATAATGGCAGCAGCATAGCATACATCCGTTTTTCACAATCGGCTAACAATACATGGAAAACCGCATTTGACCAGGGCGCTTTCAATAATAATCCTGTACTTCATTTCTGGCTTAATACCAATAACACTACGCCTACACTCAGGCTGTATGCTACATCGGCATTAAGCAAAAAGCTGGTGCATTACAACACGGGCAACCAGTGGCAGCTTGTGGCAGTAAGATTGCGCGACCTGTTCCCTACAGTAACTCCGTCTGACTTTGTGAGCGGAAATTATATGAGACTCAATTACCTGAGCGATAACCAGGCTAACGTGCCGCTTGAGGTAAATACCGACTGGTTTATTATTACTGATGGCGTGCTTACTGAAGCAGGCGCAGTAGATATTACAAATACTTTCAACTAGGAATACTGATAATGAATTTTAAAAGCCTATTTGCCTTAACTCTTTTCGCAGCATTTACTTCTGCAGCCTCGGCGCAGAATGATCCTGTATTGCTTATGTCTAAAAACGATGCGGCCGAAATAAGCGCGCATCTTAAAGAGTACAAAATACTGGACAAATCGTTTGAAAAACTTAGGAAAACAGCCGATAAGGCATTGCAGAATAAAATAGAGGTGCCGCAACCCGTAGATAACGGCGGGGGCTACAGCCACGAAAAACATAAAAAGAATTACCGTGAAATGTATGCTGCCGGCGTGGCATACCGCGTAACAGGAAAAAAAGCCTACGCCAAATTTGTAGAGGATATGCTGCTGGCTTATGCCAAAATGTATCCGGGTTTACCACTCCATCCTGAACGTAAAAAAACACAAAACTCCGGCAAGATATTCTGGCAGGGGCTTAACGATTGTGTTTGGCTGGTACATGGCATCCAGGCGTATGACCTTACCCGTGACGGTATGAGCGCTGCAAACCGTGAAGTTATTGAACGCGATGTGTTTCGTGCTATGGCAGCTTTCATCAGCGAGAGCGAGAGCGGAAAAGAAACTTTCAATAAAATACATAATCATGGTACATGGGCCGTTGCCGCTGTGGGTATGACGGGCTATGTATTGAAAGACAAGGATATGACCGACCGCGCCCTGTATGGCTCTGCCAAAGACAGGAAGCGTGGTTTCCTGAAGCAGATTGATGAGCTTTTTTCGCCTGACGGTTATTATTCTGAAGGGCCCTATTACCAAAGATATGCCTTACAGCCATTTATGGTGTTTGCGCAGGCAATAAACATCAATCAGCCGGAGCTTAAAATATTTGAATATAGGAACAGCGTACTGGGCAAGGCAGTTAAAACTATATTTCAGCTTACAGATTCCAAAGGATTTTTCTTTCCATTTAATGATTCGCTGAAGGAAAAGAACTTCCTGAGCGAAGAGCTGGTTTTTGCGGCAGATATTGCTTACGAAAATTATAATGATGCTTCACTACTGCCAATTATCAGGCAGCAGAATGAGGTAATGATGGGCGGTGCAGGCTTTAAGGCAGCTAAGGCAGTACAGGCTATTGATAAGAATGCCGAGTATGTAAAACAGTCGGCTATTATAGCCGATGGCGCACAGGGCAAGTCAGGTGGTGTAGCATTGCTAAGGGCGAATACCAACAAGAAAGACGAGCAGCTTACGCTGATCTATAAATATGCGTCTCAGGGTATGGGGCACGGGCATTTCGACAGGCTGGCAGTTATACTGTATAATAATGATAAAGAGATTCTGCCGGACTATGGTGCCGCACGTTTCCTTAATGTGGAATCAAAAAGCGGAGGTCGTTATCTTGAAGAAAATGACAGTTACGCACAACAGTCGGTGGCGCATAATACCGTGATTGTTGACGAAACATCGCACTATGGCGCTAACTGGGAAAAAGGGGAGGAGCACAGCCCACAGCTGATTTTTAGTGATATAGCCAACCCTAAAGAGATACAGATTGTAAGCGCTGTTGAAAACAATGACTACCCGGATGTGGCCATGCAGCGTACCGTAGC
>JBQGDS010000265.1:0-4223 GCA_052039185.1 Flavobacterium sp. | reverse complement strand
ATACTACGCCCCGTATACAATACGTCATCAATAAAAATCACTTTTTTATCCTCTACCAGAAAATCAATTTCGGTTTTATTGGCTTCCAGCGGTTTATCTGACCGGCGGAAATCATCCCTGAAGAAAGTAATATCAAGCAGCCCAAGTTCTACATGAGGTCCATTGTACTCCTTTTCAAGTATTTGCTTTATACGCTTTGCCAAATAACTGCCTCGCGGCTGCAGGCCGATAAGTACGGTGTTGGAAAAATCAAGATGTTTTTCAATTAACTGGCAGGCCAAACGATGTAAAATGATATTGACTTCGCGGGAAGTAAGCAATATTTTCCGGCTCATAATGTGGTTGTGTTTGGAGTGTAAAAATAGGGAAAATTTAAATGTACTGAAAATGTAAAATATTTTTTGAACACCCGTAAGGTTAATGTTATTGTAATTTTAGAGGAAAGCAGCAAACCATGTACTAATTTTAAGTATCAATAACCCTAAAAACAAAAAGTTATGTATAACAAAATTTTCAGATTGAGCCTTTTTGCGCTCCTGCTTACAACACTTACAGGCTGTGAGGCTATTGCAGATATTTTCCAGGCCGGTATGGCCTTTGGTATTTTTCTGGTAGTGCTTGTGGTCATATTTATCATCTGGATAATAAGCCGTTTCAGGAAATAAAAAAAATCCCGTAAAACTATTTACGGGATTTTTTGCGGTGTTATTAGCTTCTGATAAGTTTTTTGTATTTAATACGTTTTGGTGTCAGGTCTCCGCCAAGGCGTTTCTTCCTGTTTTCTTCATATTCAGAGAAGCTTCCTTCAAAGAAATACACTTCAGAGTTTCCTTCAAAAGCCAGGATATGGGTACATACCCTATCCAGGAACCACCTGTCGTGAGAGATAACCACTGCACATCCTGCAAAGTTATCCAAACCTTCTTCAAGGGCACGAAGTGTATTCACGTCAAGGTCGTTAGTAGGCTCATCCAGAAGGAGCACGTTACCTTCTTCTTTTAATGTAATGGCAAGGTGAAGCCTGTTGCGCTCACCACCTGACAGCGTATTTACCTTTTTATTCTGGTCGCTTCCGCTAAAGTTAAAACGGCTAAGGTAAGCACGGCTGTTTACCTGGCGTCCACCCATCATGATAAGCTCCTGCCCATCGCAGAAATTTTCCCAGATAGATTTTTCAGGATTTATGTTAGAGTGTGACTGGTCAACATAAGCAATTTTAACTGTTTCACCTACGGTAAACTCACCCTTATCGGGTGTTTCCTCGCCCATTATCATCCTGAATATAGTAGTTTTACCGGCGCCGTTAGGGCCAATAAGACCTACTATACCCGCCTGTGGCAGTGTAAAGTTCAGGTTATCATATAAAAGTTTGTCCCCGTAAGCTTTAGCAACACCTTTAGCTTCAATAACATTAGTACCTAGCCTTGGCCCATTAGGGATATATATTTCAAGCTTTTCGTCAAGTTCTTTCTGGTCTTCGTTCAATAGCCTGTCATAGTTTTGCAAACGGGCTTTTTGTTTTGTCTGGCGGCCTTTAGCACCCTGGCGCACCCAGTCAAGCTCACGCTCAAGGGTTTTGCGTCGTTTAGAAGCTGTTTTTTCTTCCTGCTCAAGGCGTTTTGCCTTTTGGTCAAGCCAAGATGAGTAATTGCCTTTCCATGGGATACCTTCTCCCCTGTCAAGCTCAAGAATCCAGCCGGCTACGTTATCAAGGAAATAACGGTCGTGCGTTACAGCTATAACCGTACCTGCATAATGCTGTAAGTGCTGCTCAAGCCAAAGTACACTTTCAGCATCAAGGTGGTTGGTAGGTTCATCAAGCAACAATACATCGGGCTGCTGAAGCAATAAGCGGCATAGTGCCACACGCCTTTTTTCTCCACCTGAAAGGACTTTGATAGGCGTGTCTGGCTCCGGTGTACGAAGGGCATCCATAGCAATTTCAAGCTTAGTATCAAGTTCCCATGCATTTGAATCATCAATCTTGTCCTGAAGCTCAGCCTGCCTGTCCATTAGTTTCTGCATTTTATCTGCATCCTCATAAACCTCAGGATCGCCAAAGCTATCATTTATCTTATTGAACTCATCCAGTATGGCAACGGTTTCTGCAACACCTTCACGAACTATCTCAATTACGGTTTTATTTTCATCCAACTGTGGCTCCTGTTCCAGATAACCAACTGTGTAACCCGGTGAAAAAACTACATCGCCCTGATAGCTTTTATCAACTCCGGCAATGATTTTTAATAAAGATGATTTACCTGAACCGTTTAAACCCAGGATACCAATTTTAGCACCGTAGAAAAAACTCAGGTAAATATCTTTCAGGATAGGTTTCTGCGCTCCCTGGTAAGTTTTGCTTACACGGGACATTGAAAATATTACTTTCTTATCGTCTGACATATATGTTATTTTGTTTAGTTTGATTTATTACACTCTGCCTTTCAGCGAGCTGAACACCCAGGCAATGGCAAAAAAGCCAACACCTACGGCCGAAAAGCCCCATCCGGCTACATCAGCATATCTGTATACCCCAAGGCCTATAAGTAGTAACCCCATAAGTATCATTATAAAGGTTGCCCATGCCAGGATGGTATTTTTATTCATTCCCATAATAATAGTTTTTTGTGTGTGGTTGCAAATATCGTAATTTTTCGGCCAATATGCCTTTAATTAAATATCTTAACCAGCATCTCTTTAAGCAGGTCTGCCTGTGATATAGAATTTGCCCCTACCCCTTTGCTTTTCACATCGATATCGCGAAGTGCAGCAACAATAGCACTAACTTTTTTCATAGGATAGTTTCGTAACGCTATATCATAATCCTTGACAAAGTAAGGATTTACCTTGAGTGCTTTAGCAACACTTGCAGGATTACGGTCTTTAAGTCCGTGGTATTGCAGAAGCTGGGAAAAGAATCCAAATACAAGCCCTGTAGTCATTACAAGCGGATTATCTTTAGGGTTTTGGGCAAAGTAATTAGCTATCTTATAGGCTTTAAGCTGGTCTTTTTCACCAAGTGCCTTGCGAAGCTCAAACACATTATAATCTTTACTTATACCTATGTTCTCTTCAATGACCGCAGGTGTTATGGTGCTGCCTTCCGGTAATATTATGGTAAGTTTTTCCAGTTCATTATTAATCCGGCTCAGGTCGGTGCCTAAAAATTCAACCAGCATAGCAGCAGCCTTTGGTTCAATTGCATATTTCTTGCCGGACAATACTCTTTTTATCCAGTCGCCCACCTGGTTTTCATATAGCTTTTTGCTTTCGTAAACCACACCATGCTTTTCAAGCAGTTTGGTTATTTTTTTTCGCTTATCAAGCGTTTTATATTTGTAGGCAAATACCAGTACTGTTGTAGGCTGAGGATTTTCGACATAACTTTCGAGTTTTTCTATAGTGCGCGACAATTCCTGTGCTTCCTTAACAATTACCACCTGCCTGTCGGCCATCATAGGATAGCGTTTCGCATTAGATACCACATCTTCAATCGAAACATCCTTACCGTACAATACCATTTGGTTAAAGCCTTTTTCTTCTTCCGAGAGTATATTGCCTTCAATATACTCGGTAAGCCTATCAATATAATAAGGCTCTTCACCCATAAAAAAATAAACAGGCTTAATATTGCCCTGTTTTATTTCGTTCACAATCTTAATGACTTCATCCATATTTATCCAAAAATCATAAATTTGCCTGATGCAAAAACTGAATTTCCCTAATTATACTTTTCGTTTCAAAAATAGTGAAAATAAGGTATCCATTTTTGACGAGATCCGTAAAAAGTTCATCCTGCTCACTCCGGAAGAATGGGTACGCCAGCATGTGGTAAAGTTTATTCTGGAAGATAAATTTTACCCAAAATCGCATATAAACGTAGAAAAGATAATTAAAATAAACGGTTTAACTAAACGATATGATGTTGTTGTATTTCAATCTGATGGTAAAATACTTTTACTTGTAGAATGTAAAGCTCCTGCGATAGCAATTTCACAGCATACTTTTGACCAGATTGCACGCTACAACATGACTCTTAATGCCGGACATTTAATGGTTACAAACGGCTTAAATCACTACTTTTGCAAGATGGATTACGAACAGGAAAAATACTTTTTCCTGCATGACTTACCCGAATATATACCTACCCGATGAAAACCATAGCTGTTGTAATTTTAAACTGGAACGGAAAAAGGCTACTTGAAGAATTTCTCCCTTCTGTA
>JBQGDS010000264.1:0-4449 GCA_052039185.1 Flavobacterium sp. | reverse complement strand
ATTTAATGCCGGCCTTTAAAGAGTTTATAAAAAAGCTGAAGTCGACATAGTTTTAAACTAAAAAACTCCGAAGCTGCCTTCGGAGTTTTTTAGTTATTATCTTCATTACTATCTGGTAAACACCAGTGTGTTTCCTTTACTTAGTTTCGGATCGAAGCTATACACTTCGTAGTTAAATTTCTTCAATGTATTTAGCGATCTTACATTTTTATCAATAATATAGCGCACCATCATGCCCCTCGCCTTCTTGGCAAAAAAGCTTACCATACGCAATTCGCCATCCTTGCTGTAATCTTTAAACTCAGGCGTTATTATAGGCACCTTAAGTGTTTTTGCATCAATAGCATCAAAATACTCTTTACTTGCCAGGTTGATGAACAATTCTCCATCTTCCAGCTCATTGTTTAGCGTCTGCGTTAAGGTTTCTTTCCAAAATTCATATAGGTTCTTACTATCTCCCACAGGCAGTTGTGTACCCATTTCCAGGCGGTACGGCTGTATCAGGTCAAGCGGTTTCAGCAGGCCGTATAACCCCGAAAGTATCCGCAGGCTATCCTGCAGCTTATTAAGTTTTGCCGTAGGTATAGTATAGGCATCAAGCCCGATATAAACATCTCCATGAAAAGCATATACTGCAGGTCGGGCATTTTTAGTGGTAAAAGGTACCGTCCAATCCTGATTGCGTTGCCAGTTAAGGTCGGCCAGCTTGTCTGATATATCCATGAGCTTTCCTAATTCTGCAGGCGATTTTTGTTTCAGCACAGCATGCACCGTTTCAGCATTATCTAAAAAAGCAGGCTGCGAATGCTTACGGGTAGGAAGCTTGGTTTCAAAATCCAGGGTTTTGGCGGGCGATATAACAATTTTCATGAAATGGTATTTTAACCTCAAAAATACAACAGAAAAACGTGCTTAACAAAGTGTTAGTCAATTTTGCCTATATTAGCGCGAACCAATCAAAAAACACACCTATATGGCTGAATATTCTATTCAAACCACAGGCCTTACTTTCCATTATTCCAAACACAGGAAAGTACTTGACGATGTTTCCCTAAACATTCCCAAAGGATCAATTTACGGTTTCCTGGGCCCTAACGGCGCAGGGAAATCTACTACTATGCGGCTGCTTACAGGCATACTGCCTGAACAGGGCAATGCTATAAAAATTTTTGGTAAACCGTTACAGGAACAGCTGCCACAGGTTTTTGATAACATTGGTGCACTTGTAGAAAGCCCTGCCCTGTACCTGCATCTTAGCGGATATGATAACCTGCGCTATATAGCCAAACTGCGCAACGTACCCGAAAGCAGTATTCCTGAAGTACTGGAACTGGTAGACCTGCAAACGGATGCCAAACGCAAAGCCAAACAATATTCGCTGGGTATGAAACAGCGCCTGGCTATAGGCATGGCATTGCTGAGCGAACCGGAACTGCTGCTGCTTGATGAGCCTGTAAACGGCCTTGACCCTAACGGTATGCGCGATATACGAAGGCTATTGGTTAGGCTTAATAAAGAAAAAGGCATTACCATATTTGTATCCAGCCACCTTTTGTCTGAAATTGAAAGGATGTGTACCCATGTGGGCATTATAAGCCACGGCAAGTTGCGCTTTGAAGGCACTATTGAAGATCTGGGCAGGCAATCGGGCGCATGCAAGATACAGGTAACACTTAAAGAAGCCGCAAAATGGCAGACAGACCTTCTTACTGAATACCCGGACGCAATACTTGAAAATGAAAAACAGCTTACCCTTGAGCTGAACGACAGGGAAGCCATACCTGCATTTTCGCGCAGCCTGATTACCAAAGGCGCTGATATTTATGAGATAAAAATCCTTAACGGCCTTGAAGAGTGGTTCATGACGCTGATAAACCAAAAATAACCTTACCTAATAATTTAACCGATATGCAAAATTTCGCAACTGCCTTAAAGGCAGAAAGTATAAAGAAAAAAGGTACAGGCGTTTATTACCTTGCCTTTGCACTGGGAATTATTTCTCCAATCATTTGGGGCATTGTACAGTTTTTTGAAGATAAGCCTAAGGGCGAAGGACTACCCTATAATTATTTTACAGATTTTGTAAAAAACTGCCTGGATCCTTTCGCAGGATTTTTCTTCCCGTTGCTTATAATTATTACCGTGAGCCGTTATGCACAGTTTGACCATAAAAATGGCGGCTGGCAGCTTATGGAGATACAGCCCATAACAAAGTTTTCCATTTATTTCTCAAAATTTACACTTATACTGGTAACCAATCTTATTGCCATACTATCGCTTGTTGCCGGCAGTTTTATTGTTGGCGGTATACTATCTTTAATTATAGAGGTGCCCCAGGAAGCATCTTTCGGGTTTGAAGCAGGCGTAATACTAAGCATGATTTTAAGGCTTTTCCTGGGCGGGCTTATGCTTACAGCGTTCCAGTATCTTATTGCTGTTATCATACCAAGCTTCATATGGTCAATTGTAATAGGCTTCTTCGGCTTACTTATTGGTATCTTCCTTATGGCATTTAAAGTGATCCCTGCATGGTATCCATTCGAGATTTTAAGGAAAATCGGCATGTATAAAGACGGAAGTGACTTAGGGTATTGGGTTACCTATTCTGAAATGCTTGGCTTTGTAGCAGCAATAATGCTGCTATATATAGGCTACAAGTGGTACATGCACAAAAGCCTGAAAGCAGCATTTTTCAGCAGGCCTGCCCGTTTCGGTAAACTTGCCGGGGTTTTAATTGTATGTATAGGGCTTATGGCCTGGATATTACAGCCCAATAAAATGCTTAATTACAGTGAAACAGTAATAAGCGGCACCATTGAAGGCAAAACCCAAATTAAGAATATTTATGTTACTGATGATTTTATACACGATACCATAGCTATTGTTCCTGTTACTAACGGTAAATTCAACCATACAATAAAACAGGAAATTCCGTTTGCGCGCTATGAGCTATTGTTTGACAGCGGAATGAAACAGGCTGTATTTTTTGGAAGTAAAGACAGTGTTTTTATCGACCTGAAAACCAGTAAAAAGCAAAATACCATGAAGGTTACAGGCACACGTCTTGCCGAAAACCAGTACAAAGGAGAAACAGCTGAAGACTGGAGCATGATTTCCTATTACCTGGAACAGAACGACTATATTGATATGCCTGCCCTGTTTACAAAACAATTAGTTAGTGAATGGGAAGGAGCAATGAATGAGTCGGATAAATTCAGGACTGCCGATAATTATGTCCCTAAAGATGATTTTGTACAGAAAAATAAAATGCTTGTAACCATAAAATATCTTAATTACTGGAACCAGTACCTTAAAAAGCGTGCAGCAATGGCTCCCGGCGAAAAAACGGAAGAAACACCTGAAATAAAGGAGATGAAAAAAACAGTACCCCTTAATGATGAGTCACTGCTTACCTCTAAACTTTATTTCGAATATCTTAAATCTGCACTTATTGCTGATAACAATGAAGATGCGAGCGAAGATGCCAAATCAATACAGGCCATTGCAAAACTGCCTGCCGGCAACTTCAGGGATAAAATGATGTACTGGCAGCTTAATAAGAGCCTTGACGAAGCTTCATCTGCACCGGAAAGGGATAAGCTTCTGGCTACATACGGAACGCGTTTCAGCAATGCCAAATTCACAGGGCTTATTAATAACTACAACAGGCTGCTTGCCAACCTTGAAAAAGGAATGCCCGCACCATTGTTCGATGCTATCTCTGTAGACAATAAACCTGTACCCCTCGCACAGCTTAAAGGAAAATTCATTGCTATTGATGTGTGGGCTACCTGGTGCGCACCGTGTAGGGAGCAGTCGCCTTATTTTGAAAAATTTGCCGTTAAATACAAAGACCAACCCATACAGTTTGTTGCGTTAAGTACTGATGAGCGTATAGACAACTGGTATGTAGAAGCAAAAAGTAAATCAAAATCAGTGCTGCAACTGCATGCTAACACCATCCAGAAATTTTATAAAGAATATAATATTGAAGGTATACCTCACTTTATTTTAATTGACCCGCAGGGTAATTTTGTAAACAGCCAGATGCCTTACCCGTCTGACAAGATGTTTGAAAAACTGCTTCGTGAAGCTTTGGGCCTTCCCGAAGAAAAATAGTTTTTATATTTGCGGTAAACCCAAAGGTTTATGCGCCACTTATTGTCACAAAATAAAAAGGTATTATTATATGGTTCCGGCCTCGCATTGCTTCTTTTTGCATTGCGCTGGCTGGAACTTCGCTTTATAATACTTAATCATTCGCTGGAAATATATGTAGGTGCAATAGCTCTACTGTTTACAGGATTAGGAATATGGCTTACCCTTAAACTGCGCGAACCAAAAAAAGAAACTATAATTATTGAAAAGGAGATCTACATACATCCGCCGGCAGCATTTATACTTAACGAAACCAATCTTGAACAATTAGGTATAAGCCCCCGGGAGCTG
>JBQGDS010000263.1:0-6567 GCA_052039185.1 Flavobacterium sp. | reverse complement strand
AACTGGTACCCCGGGTTTAATAATGCCTGCTTTTTCAGCAGCTATCTTAGCCAGCGTATCACCTAAAAACTGTGTATGGTCAAACCCGATATTCGTAATTATTGAGGCCAATGGGGTAATTACGTTGGTAGAGTCCAGCCTGCCACCCATACCGGTTTCAATTATGGTAATGTCAACTTCTTCGGCAGCAAAATATTCAAAAGCCAAACCCACGGTCATCTCAAAAAAGCTGAGCTGGTTTTCCTTGAAGAATATTTTATTCCGTTCAATAAAAGCACAAACAAAATCCTTGCTGATGTCCTGCCCATTTATTTTAATACGCTCCCTGAAGTCCTTAAGATGTGGCGATGTGTACAGCCCGGTTTTGTATCCTGCTTCCTGAAGTATTGAAGCAAGCATGTTGGATACCGATCCTTTACCGTTAGTTCCTGCTACATGTACGGTTTTTATTTTTTTTTCAGGATGGCCTAAATGCTCTGTGAGCAACAGTGTGTTGTTAAGGTCCTTTTTGTATGCCGATGCGCCCTGATGCTGGTACATGGGTAGCTGGGCAAACATCCATTGTACAGTTTCATTATAATCCATAAATCAAAAATGGCAGATGTATATCTGCCATTAAAAGTATTATTTTTTGTTTGTATTACACTAATTGTTTCAGCGCAATTTCAAATGCCGTCTGGCTAATGTTTGTCTTATTGCTATTTTGTTTATGTACGTTTTGTATCGCTTTCTTTATAGTGCTTGATGTATCGTGGAAAATGGCTTCATCAGTCATTTGTACCTTTTTCTCCATGAAATAGGCAAATACCCTTGCCATACCACAATTCGATATAAAATCAGGTATAAGACTTACCTTACTGTCTGTCGCTTCCATGATAGGGCCAAAGAAAATTTCTTTATCAGCAAAAGGTACATTCGCACCGCATGAAATAACCTCAAGTCCCGAAGCTATCATGTTGTCAATTTGTTCTTTGGTAACCAACCTCGATGCTGCACAAGGTGCAAATATCTCAGCGCCTGTTTTCCATATTTCCTCATTTATGCTTTCAAACGGAATCATGTTTCCGGCAACAAGCTTATTGCCATCCTTGTTAAGGAAAAGCTCCCTTATTTCTTCAAATGTAAAGCCGTCTTTGCTCATTACTCCACCGTCACGGTCAATAATACCTGCAATTTTAACGCCCATTTCAGTAAGATAGAAAGCTGCAGCCGAACCCACATTACCAAAGCCCTGTATGATGGCTTTTTTACCTTTTACCGAACCTCCGAAGATATCGTAATAATGACGAACCGCCTCGGCAACACCATAACCTGTAATCATGTCCGCTACAGTGTATTTACGGTTTACGTCAGGTGAAAAAACAGGGTTTTCAATAACTTTTACCACGCCCTGGCGCAATTGGCCTATACGGTTTATCTTATCAGCTTCGCTTGGTTTGAAATGCCCGTTAAAAACACCTTCCTGCGGATGCCATACACCACATTCTTCGGTCATTGGTATTACCTCATGTATTTCATCTACGTTAAGGTCACCACCAGTACCGTAGTAGCTTTTAAGAAGTGGAGATACAGCTTTATACCAGCGCTGAAGCACACCTGATTTACGCGGGTCGTTCGGGTCAAAGTTTATGCCTGACTTGGCTCCTCCGATAGCAGGCCCTGAAACTGAAAATTTAACCTCCATGGTTTTGGCAAGCGAAAGCACTTCGTTCATGTCAAGCCCTTTCCTCATCCTGGTACCGCCACCTGCTGCGCCCCCACGTAACGAGTTTATTACAGTCCAGCCTTCAGCTTCGGTTTCAGTGTCTTTCCAGTTAAATACTATTTCGGGTTGCTTATTTTCGAATTTGCTCAATAAATCTTTCATTTGTTGTGTTTTTGTAAATCTGCACAAATATATAAAACATATAAATGAAAAATTTGTATTTTTTATAATCAAACAGCAAAAGTAAGTTCAACACTTGTTCCCTGTCCCGGCTGCGAAGTTATAGTGAGTGAAGCATCCATATCGGCGGCTCTTTTTTTGAGGTTTTTAAGCCCTATTCCGCCTTTGGCTTTATCAGGGTCAAATCCTTTCCCGTTATCGCTTATTTTTATTATTATCCTGTTTCCTGCTTTTTTTATCTGTATGTCTGCCTGGGTGGCTTCTGAATATTTATTTATATTTTGTATCGATTCCTGTATTATACGATAGGCATTTACCTTAATAACATTGTTTATTTCGTCCCAGTTAATACTGTGGTCAGTAGTTATGCTGAATGCCGTATTAAATGCGTTCTTCTGGGATTTAACCATTTCTTCGAGAAGGTTGCTGAAACTCTTATCGCCATTGAAAATAGCATTACGGCTCAGGTCATGCGATACACCACGAATTTCGGTTTCTACCTTCTGCAGTTCTTTAATATAATCCTTACGTTGCTGTATGGATTCTTCATCTGATTTTTTATTGATGAATTCAAGGTTAAGCCTAACCGCATAAATGTTATTAAGTATGCCGTCATGCAGTTCCATGGCGATACGGTTTTTTTCTTCCCGCCTTGCCGAATCTACTTTCGACTGCTGGTCAAACATCAGTTGGTAAATTTCCTCATTGGCTTTTTGCTGTTGCTGAATAAGAACCAGTTTTTTGTTGCGTGAGTTCAGGTAATAAATAGCAAAAATCGCGGCAATGAACAGTAGTGCTATTGCTGAAGCCCCTATTATAAAACTGTTCTTTTTTAATAGTTCTTCTTTTTCAACTTCCAATCTGTCAGTTTCGTAAACAATCCTTGCAAATCGATTCTTTACTTTTTTAGAGGCATCCGCAAGTTTTTTATTTACTTCAATGTATTTAGTAGAATAAAAGGAACTGTTTTTTTTATCTATTTCAGATAGTAATTTCAAAGACTCTAAAACTTCTGCATAGCTTTTAATCTTATTGGAGTCATCATAGGCTAATTTTAGGTATTCTAATGCTTTTAGAGTATCATTGTTCGCTGCGTAATATTCACCAAGATACAGATAGCTCCCCACAATGCCGGACTCATTATTTATTTTCTTTCTTACATTTAGAGACTTGAAAAATAAATCGGGTAGTCCAAATGTATTGCCGGACTTAAACCTTGCATAAGCCAAGTTATTTAGTAATTTGGCGTATAGGGACGGATTAGACTTTTCAAGTTCCTCATAAGCCAAAGCTTCTTTATAAAGTGAAATAGCTTTTTTATGCTGGTTCATTTTTACATAAACACCACCCATATTATTATAACATGAAGCCTTATTTGATTCAATTAGCTCATCAGAAGTTCCTTTTTGTCTGAGAGTTTCTAATTGCTCAAGGGTTTTTTGATAATATTTAAGCGCTTCTGTATTATTGCCTTGTCCGTCAAGAGCGAGTGCAATCAAATTGTAGCAATAATAAACATCCTGCTCTTTACTTTCGCTTTGTAATAATTTTAGGGCTTTAATGGCTTCATTTTCACATAATTCATATTCGCCAATATCATAATATATATACGCTTTATATAATACTACTTCACCAAGCCTTCCAATATCATTAATTTTATTGTAAATTTTTTCAGACTGGGAATATACTAGGAATGCACTGTCTTTATTTTGTTTTCCATAAAGTGCATCTGCAGATATATATAATGCCCTGGCCATATTTGAGGAATCCCTTTGTTCCTGGCTTAAATTATATAACTTTCTGCTTGATGATATAGCTTTATCATAATATCCCAGATTATAATATTGAGCTGAAACATCTCTAAAATAATGACGTGTAGCGGTGTCATTCGGTCTTTCAGTTAAAGTAATGTAGGCAGAGTCAATATACTTCAAAGCTAAACTGTCTGTTTTTTCAGTCTTTGCATTTTGCAGCAGTTTGGAAATCCGGCTCTGTAAAAATGTTTTATTTGATTCCTTGTCACAAGAAGCGAAGCAAAGAATACATAATAGGAGTAATATCTTTAAGTACTTATCCAAAATTTTTGAGGGCGATAGAATAACTATCGCCCTCAAAAATACTATATTTTCTTCAATTTAATGAATTATGGTCTTTGTGGTGGTTTTGGAAGATCTTTATTCCCGTTATCTACAGGAGCAGTTGGCCCCGTAAGTATCAGTTCATCTGCTGATGTTTCAAGAGCGCTGTCGTCAGTTGAGCATGATACGAATGATGAACTTAGTAGTGCAATAAAGCTTAGAGTAAGGAATACTTTTTTCATGGTAGTAGATTTTTATCAGATGTATATTTTAATTACGATTTAACTGGCGCCTTTATTTACTTTTTAAATAAATGGTTACGGCTACCTGATTATTTCTGAGACAAAGTTACATCTGCGTTTCAATCTATACTTATATTTTACACGGTGTTTAGTGGATGTGGGTCGTACGAGAGTAAACACGCGTATCTACGGGGTTATTATACCTCTTATAAATATTCAGGGGCAATGGTTCTAATAATTGTTTCGATATTGTCCTTGAAAGTTTTGGAGAACGGTATTGATATTTCGTTATTATTAAGGTAACATAATTGCTTGCCGGTATTAATTCGTGATACATAATTGCTGTTTACAATATAGCTGTTATGTATACGGTAAAAGAAAGAAGGAAGGTTGTGCTCGTAGTGTTTCAGCGTTTTATACGCCGAAAGCTTCTTCCCGTTAACAAGGTAAAAATCGGTAGTGTTATTGTCGGCTTCCAGGTACACCACATCTTTCAGGGCTATGAACTGGTAATCGCCATACGACTTTATACATATTTGTATGTCTACATCCGATCGTTGTACTTCAGGCAGAGCCCTTTCATTATCATTATCTGTAGTTGTTATTTCGTCCATTGGAGCATCTTCAGTATTATCAACGTACTTATGATGGAGTACTGACCAGTGTTTTTGGTACTTCAGTAAGGTTTTGCGCAGTTCACTTATGTTTAAATCTTTTATAAGATAATCAAATACACCGGCTTTAAGCGCGGGCAGTGCAAGCTTGTCATTATCAGCAAGAGCTATAAATCCCGGTAGCTGATTTATGTACTGGTGCAGTTCGGTAATAACGGCTAATGAAATATCTCCTTTGGTTTTAGGGGTAATATCAAGAAAAACAAGGTGTGGACGATATTCCAATACAGCATTTACAGCATTTTCTTTATCGTTAATTGTGCCCAGGCAGTAAAAATCCGGGAAATTTTCCAGTAGTAAAAGCATTTCTTTTACATTCACCTCGTCATTACATACAATCAGATAGGAAAACTGTACCAATTACTACTAAATTTATTTTAAGCAAAATAAGTAATTTATATTTAGTAATTTTACATCATAATTAAATTTTGTTTCCCCCTAACTACCCTGTGCACTGATATCATGCCGAAGAACTTAAATATCCTTATTGTTGACGATCATCCTATGACCGTTAATGGATATGTTAATGTCCTTTCTGAAGAAAATTTTGAAGGTTATAGTCTTAATTTTACAAAGGCGCTTGACTGTGAGCAGGCCTACAACCTTATTGTGAGCAACCAGGGCGATGACCGCTTTGATATAGCTTACCTGGACCTGAGCCTGCCTCCCTATGCCGAAAAAAATATTTTTTCGGGTCTGGATCTTGGGGTGCTTATACGTAATACAATACCTAACTGTATTGTTATTATACTTACCATGCACAGCGAAGCATCACTTATTGACAGGCTTATTAAAGAAATAAACCCTCAGGGTATATTATGTAAGAGTGATATAGATATTGATGAGTTTGTAAATGCATTCAGGATAATTTTATCGGGCGATACTTATTTAAGTAATAAGGTAGTGAAATCGTTAAGGGAAAAAGTGTTTGATAATTACAGGCTTGACAGTTATGACAAGCAGATACTCATGCGCTTGTCTGAAGGAATAGCTACCAAAGATATTCCCAATTATGTGCCGCTGACTATTGAAGAGATAGAAAAGCGTAAAGCGCAAATTAAAAACCTGCTGCTTCAGGGCAAGGGTGGTGATGATACTGAGCTTGTTGAAGCTATTAAAAAGATGGGCGTTATTTAAGGCCTGTATATTTTACCCGATGAATGGTCGTGCGAAGCGCCGGTTACACTTGCCAGCACATTAATATCTCCCCTTAATTTTAAAACACCCAGCAAGGCAAATATAAGCGCTTCCTTATATTGTATGGTTTTGTCATCGGGCATTGTGATGTGGCAGTCTGTTAATTTTGACAATCTTTCCATAATGTAAGTGTTATATGCACCGCCACCGGTTACCAGTAGTTTTCCGTGGCTTATTGATTTAGCTAATTGTATGGCTATGTGTTCGGTAAAAGTGCAAAGCTTGTCAATGTAGCTGGCGTTGTATTTCTCAAGCAATGGCAATATGATTTCCTTTACAAACTCGAAACCCAAAGACTTTGGATATCCCGCAGAATAAAAATCAAGCCCATTAAGCTCATTTAGCATCTCCGGAATTATTTTTCCGCTACGGGCGAATTCGCCTCCGGCATCATATTCTTTGCCTAAACAGTTGGCGTAGTAGTTCAGGACGGTGTTCACGGGGCATATATCATAAGCAACACGGTTGTCGTTTTCTTCAAACGAAATGTT
>JBQGDS010000262.1:0-2579 GCA_052039185.1 Flavobacterium sp. | reverse complement strand
CACTTTTGATGCATCCAGCAGTTCATTTACCAATTGCATTAGCTTTCGGGAGTTGCGTTCCAACAGCCTTACCTGCTCTTTATGAGGGTTTTCCACCTGCTGTTTTAAAACTTCTATCGGGCCTTTAATCAGGGTTAGGGGAGTCCTTATTTCATGTAAAATGTTTTCAAACATTTTTAGTTTTTCAAGCTCAAACTGCTGCTTAATTTTTTTTCGCTGCAATACCAGGTAAATAAAAAAAGCTGTTATAACCAAAACTGATACCGCCCCCAGTAATATAAGGTTTCGCTGGTTCTTGCCGCGTTCAATTTCCTGTCTGTTAAGCTCAATCTGCTTTTCCTTTTTTTCAGTCTGGTACTTTACTTCAAGTTCCTGTGATTCTTTTTGTTGCTGAACCGAGGTTATACGTTTATTTGCTTCTACTTCAAGTTTTTTATATCTGTAGGCTTCTTTAAAATCGCCTAGCTCCTCATAAACCAAACTGATACGATCATATAATGCGGGTTTAAAATGATCTTCAGGACGTTTATCGTTAACAGCAATTGCCTTTTTCATATAATCAGCTGCCAATGCGTAGTTCTTTTTCTCAAGATAATAATCGCCAATATTTTGGTTGGCAGTCATTTGGTTGAGAAGGTCACCATATTTTACAGCCAGGCCGGCACTCTTTTGATAATAATAAAGGCACGAGTCAGGCTTTATTGCCTGGTATGCGGCGCCAAGTGTATTATATACTGTTGAAAGATATTGTTCCTGGTTATTTTGTATAAGTGTTTTTTCGGCGTCCCTAAGTGTTTGCACAGCCTGCTTGTAGGACCGGCCGGTAATTTGTAATGTAGAAAGGTTAATAGAAATAAACGAATAATATTTATAATCATTGGCCTCTTTTTTAGCCTGTGCGGCCAGGTGAAAGTATTTCTCAGCTTTTTTTAAATCATTCTGATAAAAGTAGCAGGTGCCCATGCCATTGTAAATTGTTCCCTGAAGTGATTTTTCACCTGCTTTTTCAGCCAGTTGCAAACCTTTAAGGTAGTTGGCAATGGCATCTTTCATCCTGTTCTGGTTCTGGTAGGCTTCTGCTATTTTAGCGTATGCCCTTATAATTATTATATTGCTTTTTACAACGTTGCCAACCTCAATTGCATCACGTGCATAAGCAATTGCAGAGTCAGGATTTTGCCCTATAAAATATGTTGCAAGCTCAAGGTTTAATTCACCTTTTCGTAAAGCATCAGATTTTTTTACAAGCTGTCGAAGGGAATCTGCAGTATCTTGTCCATATACATGCATGTGCGTGATGCTAAAAAACAGGATCATTAATAACACATTAAAAAAGTGCTTTCTGTAAGTGATTTTGTTTTCTTTATGCTGTAGCAAAAAGACCTTATTTAGTGTCATGAATGAATCAGTATCGTTGCTGCAAATATATAACATGTGGGTTATCATTTTTAACTGTTATGTACATAAACCAATGAGGGAGAACTAATTTTAATGATGCCAATATTGCTTTATCAGTTAAGATTAAAAACAATTGCACATGTCCTTATATTTTTCGCTCGCTGCTTTTATTTCCAATATTTAAAATGTTTAGTCAATACATTTCGACTATTAATACTATTAAGCACTTGATTGCCAAAATTCCATACATATTCAAGATTACCTCCTGTTGAGTTATTAGTAAAACTTATTACTTTTATTGCATTGCTCTCCTGATTCAGCAGTAAAAATTGAGACAGGCGAAACATTTACTGTAAAACTTTGTGAAATTTCACAGCCGTTGGTATTAGTATATTTAATTATTGTTGCACCTGCGGCCAAAGAACTTGCTAATCCTGTGCTTGATACGTAGCTACAGAAGTGTTAGATGATGTCCAGGTTCCTCCCGCAGGAGGAGTTACTTGTGTTGTAGTTCCAACATAGCCTTAGGTGTACCTGTAATTGAAGGCATCACATTTATTGTAATATTATCCTTCGCCACACTTATTTCAGGAGCATTTGTACCCTCTGTAAGTTCAGCATAATAAGTTACAGCTGAGGTTAGTGTAGGCATTGTATAAGTAGTGCCTGTATGAAGCACAAGCCCGCCAACAGTATCATACCATTTGATTTGTTCCTGCTCCTCTATAAGTTACGGAAAGTTGCGCCGTTTCTCCTGAGCAAACGCTACTGGGACCATTAATTATCAGAGGTGCTATAGCTGTTTTATAATGGCTTATAAATCCGGTTCCCGCAGTATCAATTACAGGAAATAACAGTGTAACAAAAAACAATAGCTTGTAGAAGTTATTCATATAATAGAGAGATTTTTTAAAGCATAATTTGGCGACCAAACCCACTAAAATTTTGTTAATGGTTTGTTAACTTGTGAATTAAATTATAATTAAAAAATACCTATTAATGGGTATAAGATTTTTCTGTAAAAAATAAAAAATCCGTACTTGTTTTACACAGATACGGATTTTTAAAGCAGAGAGGAAGGGATTCGAACCCTCGATGCCCTTTTGGAGCATACACACTTTCCAGGCGTGCGCCTTCGACCACTCGGCCACCTCTCTAAAAATATGTGGGCAAAAGTACTA
>JBQGDS010000261.1:0-5202 GCA_052039185.1 Flavobacterium sp. | reverse complement strand
CAGCTTTATAGCAGCAACTGTATCTTTAGGTTTTATTAAGAGAATTTCGCTGTATATGTCCATAGCCTGCCTGTACATTTTTTCTTCTTCCTTTTGTTTGGCAGCCATAAGCATTGCTTCAACAAGAGAACCTTTTATATTAGCATTGTACGGATAATCAGCATATAACTTTCGTAGCGCTTCAACAGCTTTTTCGTGCTGTCCAGATTCGGTATATACGCCTGCTTCTTTAAGCAGCAAGTCTCTTGAGTCAGGAAAACGCACCAAAGCTGCCTGAATCAGTTCCTGTGCTTCGGCATACTGGCTCATAGAGATCCTTGCCCCAATAGCATAATCATAAGCCTGCCTGTTCTCGGGATCATTTGCTATAAGCTTGTCGGCAACCATTTTTACCGTGGCATATTCCTCCTTCTCGTTCAGGTATTTTATATAATCTATCGAAAGGTCGTTAAACATATAACTGTACTCCGCATTTTCAGGATATCTTATCCTGTATTCATTTACCAGCTCAAAAGCGCCTTCATAATCCTGCATTTCAGACAGCAGGTCAATTTTCTTAAGTATATAATCATGTTCTCCCGGGTATTGCCTTATCTGCCTGTCAATAAGATCAAGCGCTTTACTGTATGCCTTTTGTGCCTGATAGATAGAGAAAATATAATTATTAGCTGACTTACCATAATCAGCATGCTGAGAAAGCCTTAAGAATACAGGAAGTGATGATTTATAATCGCCCTGGGTATATAACTCTTTTGCTTCGCGGAAAACAACGGCATCATACTTAGCTGCAATATCCGAATCGTTAGGATACAGCCTGTATAACTTATCAATTGTTGTTCTGGCACCCTGTGTATTTCCCTGGCTTTCGTATACATACAACTGTTTGGAGAGCAAGTCTTTTGAATCAGGATTAGAACGAAGTGCTTTGATTAATAATTCCTGTGCATCAGCAAAATAACCGCGGCTAATTGAAGTATTAAGTAAATAATCGTGTGCTTCTTTATCTCCTTTATTTCGTTCGTATAGCTGCCCATAAAGCTCATACGGATCAGAATTTTTATAATAGCGTGCCGCCTCAGCAGTTAGGTATACCAAAAGGTTATTGTAATATGCCGAACCTCCCTTTTTTAACTGTTTATTTACAATATCAATGGCTGTCTGATACTCATGCAAATCAGTCAAAATTGCTATTTTCTTATTAAGTATTGCAGTATTTCCCGGAAGGTTGTTTAGCCCTCTGTCGGCAGTTGCAAGCGCAGCGTGGTATTGTCCTGAACGTATCTGAAGGTTAATAAGATTCAGGTATGCATCAGCATCAGTAGCCGATACTTCAAGTGCCTGCTCATAACTTTTAACGGCTGCTGCAGTATCTCCACCCTTACTCATTTTCAGCGCATCTTCCTTAAGTACATTATTGTACATTGTTTTTACCTCCGGATCTTCAGGATATATTTGGAAAAGGCGTCGGGTTGACCTGTTGGCTTCTACCCTGTTATCCATAAGATTATAAAGGTTTATTTTACGCATCCATAACGTTTTACTATAAGGCGTGATTTCAAGAAGTTCATTAGCATAGCACACCGCGCTTGAGTAACGCTTTGTACGGGTTTCGATATTAAGAAGATAATGCCTTGCGTCTGTACGGCGCGGACTTTTATCAAGCACCTCAAGCAATGTAACGCGGGCTTTTTCCAGTCGTCCTGTTTCCATGTAGCATTTACCCAGATACTCTTTAATATCCATATCAAGAGGCGCAAGCTTTAAAGCTTTTTCGCAGTAGTCAGCGGCTTTGGCAAAGTTCTGCTTTTCATTGCCTTCTTTCCTGGCCAGCTCAAAATATTCGTCTGAAGACATATCCTGAGCAAAAACTGCCGGAGCATTAACCAATAACACACAAATAATCAAATTCCTGATTATTACTGTATTTTTTACTTTATGTAGTTGTTGTAGGAACATTACCCTGCTTTTTTTTGTCGTTGTTATTATCAAAGCCCTGCCTGGTCATTGTACCCCACTCCATTTGGCGGGATGTATAAAAGTTGAAGTATCCTTTTAGCGAGAACCATATAAGCAGCGGATGGTATATAAATGGTTCAATAAATACCATAAGCCACAAGTTAAAGGTTTCGCGACCTGTTTTATATTGCCTTTTCACAAAGTTATCAAGCAATATTACCAGTGTACCGAACATTATGGCCAGCGAGTAAGAATACAGGAAAATATAAAGCGCCATAGGCCAGTTTACATCGCCCTTAAGTATAAGGAATATAAAATATATTATACCTGCCATTTCAATTACCGGCGCCAGGAATTCATATATAAGCTGGAATGGGAACGTTATTAGACCTAATTGCTTGTATCTTGGATTGAAAAGGATTTTCCTGTGTACAAAGAAAATCTGTGCAAGGCCTGTAGCCCAGCGGGTACGCTGCCTGCCAAGAATTTTTACGTTTGGCGGGCCTTCGGTCCAACAGCAGGATACCGGTATATATTCAATACCATATTTTTGGTGGTTATTTATCATGTAGGCTGCCATTTTTACCATGATATCCATATCTTCAGCATGGGATGCACCATCATAACCACCGGCATTTACTGCCACTTCTTTATCAAACAGTCCCAATCCGCCAGAAACGTTTGGCACACAGTTTACCAAACTCCAGCCCATTTTACCAAACAAATAAGCACGTAGGTATTCCATCTCCTGAAAGCGCGGTATAAGCCTTTTTGGGGGCCTTACCCTCTCAATAACACCTTCTTTAATATCGCAGCTGTTAGACATGCGAAGGGTTGCCCCAACTGCAATAATCCTTTTGCGTGAATTAAGTACCGGCTTTATCATTTTTAAAAGCGTATTACGCTCCAGGATACAATCAACATCAGTACATAAAAAGTAAGGATACTGTGCTGCATTTATACCGGCATTAGATGCATCGGCCTTGGTACCTCCGTTCATTTTATCAACCACTGTAAGCTTAGAAAACTCAGGATTGGTTGATTTAAAAATACGCTTAAATGGCTTGGTCTTTATACGCTCAACATATGCGTATGGCGTTTCTTCCAGTTGAAATTCCTCAATAAGCAGTTCCAGGGTTTTATCCTTACTGCCATCGTTTACAATAATTACCTCATATAGCGGATAATTAAGAGTGAGCAGCGATTTTACGTTTACAATAATTGTTTTTTCTTCATTATACGCAGGCGCTACTACAGATATACCCGGGGTTAGCGGAGACTCAAGCAGAAACTGGTCATCAAGCTTGGAATTATATGTTCTGTAACGTGTAATGTTCAGGAACGATAATATGCCAAGAGCAAGGTATAGCAAAAACATTGACGACGCATAAAAAAACACGAAGTACTCAAAAAAGTCGAAAGTAGAATCCATTTACAAAGGGATTTGCGTTGTAAGTTAAATAGTTACGATATTAAAGAAAGATGAATTACAGGAGTTCACCTGCATTTTCTTTATTCGTGACGCTATGGCCTACTTCGGTATATATTACATTATTTGAGTTCAGGTGATGATTTTTCAGCATGGATGGAATAAGCGGATTCTGAACATGCTGTAATACCAGCAGGTTAAAACCTTTTTCCTTAGCACTAAGCTCTTCAATAAGCGACTTACCAGGCTTGCCATACAGGAATATAACTTCGGCCACCAGTTTTTTCAGCTCATGGTTGCTCGCCATTTCCCATGCACTTTTAAGGAAACCTATAAGCCTGCCTGAGTTAATATATGATACTGCCTCAATTATTGCCGTCTGGCACATATATGGCTGTGTAAAATACATTTTTACAAGGTGGTTTTCAATATCTTTTACACGCATTTTGCCCAATGTAAGTATAGCCTCCTTCCTTACAGCATGGTCTTCATGATTTAGATATTCTTTTATTGTGTTTATTGATGTAGTCTGATTAAAATAAGCTACCAGCTTAATAAAAAACACTATCTGGGCATTATCTTTAGTATACTTTATCCATTTACTAAAGTTAGGCAGATTATCCTGATGGTGTAGTACAAACTGCTGCAAAAGGCTTATCTGATCCCAGTGATTCATATCGTTATCCTGATCGAAAAATTTAAAAGGGTCATTATTACTTACACCTACGTATGAAGCACGCGATTCTTTTCGTAGCGAAGTGTTTTTAGCATAGGTATGTGGAAGTATTTTAGAATCGGATATTGTAAGATCAAGCCTTGACAATGACTGGAATGCCCTAAGACGAACGCGGGTGTTAGAAAAATCAAGCCTTTTTTCAAGATAGTCATCTATCTTAAGGCCACTGATAACATTACGGTAGTTGGCACTGTCCATCTGCTCCTTGTCCTGTTTTACAACATCTTCAAGAGTAGGGATAAGAGAAATGTAGGTCTTTTTATTTATCTCTCCAAAATTCTCGATAAACATATCCTTTATCTCAACATCCGAATACTCATCTTTAGAAGTAAGGATGTTCCTAAGGAATGTAAATATCCTTGGACGAAGTTCGCGTACAATTTTTGCACGGCGCTCTTTATCACGGCGTATTACAAATACACTCGTCATGAGGGTTAGTGTAGCTACACAGCTAAACATAATAAAGAAAATAGCAATCTGGATAACCAATGGAAAAGAACTGAGGGATATCCAGTAATGTTCTGCGTAATCAAATATATAAGTCATTTTTAGTTGGGGAGTTGAATGATTAAATCTGCTCTGTAACTACATTGCAAATATTATGTTAAAATTGTATGGTTGAACTAATTCGTAATAGATTGTTCTTATACAACAATCTATACGATTTATCACATCGTGCAACAGCATAGTAAGTACTGTTGTTTCTAAACATAGCGTGCCCGGTAACGATTAAAACCGATACGGACTAACAATTAAATCATTAAACTTAAAATGGGCTTATAACGTTGCCTACGGCCTGTTGGGTAAGTAAAAATAGCATTCATGTTTCAAATTTTTGGGGACTACAAACTTAGCCAAAAAATTTGACAAAAACATAAAAAAATGTTAAAATATGCTTTTACGAATACTGACCCTTAATTAGTTGGCCGTAGATGGTAAAACTTTAGACAACAATAACTGCCATCTGTTTTTCTTTCTCCAGTTGCTGTACATGTTGTATTCTGCCCTGGCATCGTTGTAAATGGTTTCTTCACTAAAATCTTCAGCATAAGGCATTTCAGGCTCATTAAGCATTGCCATA
>JBQGDS010000260.1:0-5680 GCA_052039185.1 Flavobacterium sp. | reverse complement strand
CCAATACTGCTATTTACAAACGTGTTGTACACAAAAAGATCCTTCCAGTTAGTATCAGTAGATTTTCGTACCTGTACAGAAAAGTCATCATTTGTGCCAATTTTAGAATCTACGACTTCCCCACAATTGCCAAGTAAAGGTATTACCGATGGATTTTGCCTTATCTCATTTGGAGCATATATATTGCTACCTGTAGGATAAGTTACTAATTGCTGTGCTTTAATACCGGATGTACATAGTATTAGTAAAAGCAATAAAATTTTTTTCTTCATTATTTGTTATTGATTGGTTCTCAACTAAAATAGATATTAATATCACCTATTTTTAGAAAATGTTAACATTAACGTCCAATAACAAATAATATCGATAAACTTATTTCTTTTTCTTCTTTGCTGCTTTTTTAGCTTCAGCGGCACGATTGCGGGGTTCGGTTTTGCGCGGTGTACGCCTGCCCGGGCCACCAAGATTTACCTTCTTGTTCTTTTCCTTCTTTTCATGAAAAGCAGTACCGCCATCATGCTTTGGCCTTTTTAGCAGGTGCTTTATCTTTTGCTTTTCTTTTTCAAATTCAAGCAGTTTATCGGCAATTTCCACTCCAGCAGGCACATCAAGTATGGTAATTTCCTTTTCCATAAGCAGTTCAGCGGTAATTTGCTGTTCTTCTTCTTTTGGGGTAATAAAGCTTATGGCTGTACCGGTTTTATCAGCTCGGCCTGTACGGCCTATACGGTGAATGTATTGTTCCGGCACTTCCGGGAATTCCATATTAATAACATGGGTAACATCACTAATATCAAGTCCGCGTGCCATAACATCGGTGGTTACTATACCACGAAGCTCTCCTGCCTGGAAAGCCGCCATAGTATTTAGCCTGTAGTTCTGGGATTTGTTAGAGTGTATTACGCCAAATTGTTCAGGATAGTCTTCCTCAATCCTTTCCATTAATATATCTGCCGTACGCTTGTTATTTACAAAAACCAGAACACGGTCAAGGCCTTCACCTTCAAGCAGATGCTTCAGCATGTTAATCTTGGTAATGAAATTAGGTACATGATACCCCTGCTGATCGATTTTTTCAAGGGGTGTGCCCGATTCCGCCAGCGTAACCTCTTCAGGAAAATCAAAAGACTCATCCAGCATTTCATCTACTTCATCGGTCATGGTTGCCGAAAAAAGGATGTTCTGCCTTTTGCTTTTCATCATAGACAGTAGTGAGGTAACCTGATACCTGAAACCCAGGTTCAGTATCTCATCAAACTCGTCAATTACCAGTTTTTGAAGTTCGTCAAAACGGACTACATTGTCTAATGCAAGGTCCATCATTCGGCCAGGTGTACCTACTAAAATATCTACACCCTGATATACGTTAGTCTTTTGCGTATTGATATTTACACCACCAAATATTCCCAATGTACGCACCGACATATATTGTGTCAGTTTTTCTACTTCTTCTACTACCTGCACTACCAGCTCGCGGGTTGGTACAATAATTACAACACGCGGCGTGTGAGTTGGTGCAAATTTCCACTGTTTAAGTATTGGTAAGAGGTAAGCAAACGTTTTTCCCGTACCTGTTTGAGCAATACCCATCATATCACGGCCTGAAGTAATAACAGGCATTGATTTAAGCTGAATGGGAGTAGGCGTTTCAAGCCCAAGCTCATCAAGTGCTTTTTGTAATGATTTTGGCAGGCCAAGGTCGTGAAAAGTAGACATAACAAGTATTTTGCTGCAAAGATAGGGATTTTAAAATTGGGCATAAATCATGGCATTCAAAGCTAAATTTAAGTTTAACAAAACCTTTTCAAATTTTAATTTAATCAGTTTTATCTTAGCAAAAAGAAAGAAATCATGGCCGAATATGTAGCATTGGGAGAGCGTGTAAGTATAGCATCTATACGCAATTATCTTTTTGAGAAAAAGATTGATAGAGGCGATACGCTTGTGCTGAGCAACCTGGATTACAGCCATGTGGTTGAGGAGATAAAACATTCGGAAGAAACAATTGATATACCACTGAATGTACTGGGCGTCCTGCTGGTAAAAAGCGAAGATGTTCCCGTAGGCAAAGTGCAGATTGTAAAGAATGAAAAAACCATTGAATAGCTATCTTACTATTATATAAATTTCAGGAAAAAGCTTCGTAGTAGTGCCCGAAGCTTTTTTTATACAAAAACAACACGCTATGGAAAATAATTTTAAAATTATGACCGATGCTTTTGAAAAAGCAGGCATAGATATTACAAAGGCTGAATATAGCATTACTGAATATTCATTAAATACTGACCTGAGTTTCAGGTTTAGCAACAGGGAAGAATTTTTACAGTTCCTCGGGCTTAATGCTGCGAATAGTAACAGTACTAAAAAGATTGAAGCTATTGATGCTATGATCATGGAGCAGAACATTGACCCAAAAAACTTTTTTTATGTAAACTTCTATCCGCCTAAGGTGGTTGAAATGTAAATAATACAGCTATGGATCTGGGATATTTAAAACTTAAGATTGATATTAAATCAGAGTACGAAGAGTACCGTAAGAAATATAACTTTAAAAAGAAGGAAACCAAGAAGGAAGAAGTCAAAAATATATTTGACGGATTCAAGGACTTCTTTAAAACTGACGGTAGCTTTAAGTTCAAAGAAAATGAGCACAGTGTAACTGCTGAATATAAAGACCACGGAATTACTATTGATATAGATGTGTACCGTATTATTGATGCTGAAGGCTTTACCATTGAAGGTACTATAAAGACGTATGAAAAGGAATGCTATGAGTTTTCTGCTGAAGTTATAAGTAATAAAGATGTTCCTTTACATACGGCAGGCGCTGATGAACAGGAACGAATGATACAGGATACACGATATTTTAAAGACTTTTTAGATGGAGACATTGTGTATACATATCAATACAGGTTAAAGAGCAGGGAAGAAGTGTACTCTACTGTACCTGAGATGCTTCAGTCACTTTAACTATAAATATAACAGATTAACTTTGTTAAAGTAAACTTAAAATTTTACTTTTGTGTGGTAACTGGACAATGAAGGAGTAAAGCTGTATAAAACAGCAGCATGATGAGGCAGTATACCGTACTATAACTAATTCCCTTTTGCTTTTTGACACAACATTACTTATCATTTACAAATGTAAAAGGACATGAAATTATTTTCATTCATATTATCGGTCATAGTATTCTTTTTATCACTCTACTTTTTTGTGATTAAAATACCTCATGTAGACAGCCTTAATGATGTTATTTATATATCGTTACTGCTTATACTTATGGCTATATGCATACTTGGGGTTATATTAAACTGGGAAATTTTCCGTAAGCCCGGTAAGAATAATATGATACTCTTTATATCGAACAGTTTTTCAAAGAAAAAATAATAAAATAAAAACTCCGGCTTATAACCGGAGTTTATTATTCTGTAGAACTACTTAGCAATTTCGTAATACGGAGTTTGTTGCCAACATTTTTTGTAGTTGTCCTTTTGCGGTGTTGTGGCATCATCCATCCAGTCATCAATGTTTTTCTTGTCTAATTTAGAAAGAGTTGATGCGTATGCCTGGATTTTGTCCTGAAGTACTTTGTATTCAACCCTATTAACAGTATACTCCTGTAAATCATCAACACCATCTTTACCACTTTGAGTACGCTTCATGTGTAATGTTGTATAATATATATAAAGGCGGATGTCAGTAGCGCTTTTGTATATTAGACTTGCCTGCGAGAAAAGGTTTTTCCACTCCTCGGCTGATGATTTAGTAAACACACTTTGTGCAAGTTCTGTAATGCTGTTTTTTATTTTGTCTTTATCTTCTTGTGTAACGCCATCATAAAGACTGACAATGTTGTTAATAAGCTGGTCATAATTTGATGAGTGAACCTGCTGTTGTGTACGATCATTACGCTGTATTGAAAAGAATGGTACCCTGTCAATTTCTGTAATATAATTTGTATATGCATTCGCTACAACATCTGGAGATTGTGCTGCAGGATGAAAGTTTGCCCTGTTTTGTGCGTGGTTAAGGATTGATGCAACTGCAGTTGGCAGGTTTTTAGGATCAGAATATATATTCATACCTTCAGCTCCCGGGTCACTTGTATCATTACCAATAAAATTTGCACCTACACCTGCCGACACACTTCCATCTCCGGCACTAAATGCCCTTTTTGTAAGTACATCGGTTTTCTTTACCCAGTTTAAAACGATTTCTTCTGTTAATGCTTTGTTCATAATTTAGTATTTTTTTAGTCCGTTTATTATAGTGGGGTCTGGTCTCCACTAATTAGTTATGAGATTACAAATCTGGCTAGTATCTATAAAAAAAAATCAGGTACTACTACCTGATTTGCTTATGAATTAAAAAGTTACCCTTTTTAATCATATAACTTTTTAAAACTTATAGTTTATAACACAATTAATAAATAGTGCTTTTATAACAAAATGCGAATACCTTCTTGAAAAGTAGGAGGTATTCGCATTTTTATATTTGTAATATCTTTTTTTTACTATTTACCGTCTTTATCTACTACCGGACGGGTAGGACGGTTGGCCAGTTCCCATGCTGTAACAAAAGCCAGCTGTGCACGTTTTGCCAGCAGGTCATATTCAATCTTATCAGGCGTATCTGTTGGCATATGGTAATCTTCATGCACACCGTTAAAGTAAAATATAATAGGAATACCTTTTTTAGCAAAGTTATAGTGGTCGCTCCTGTAGTAAAACTGGTTGGGGTCTTTCCTGTCATTATATCTGTAATCAAGTGTCAGGTTGGTATACTTTTTATTTGCTTCTTCGTTAATGTTGTGCAGTTCGGTACTTAGCCTGTCACTACCTATTACATATACGTAATTGCCTTTATCTTTATAATCATTATCACGGCGGCCTATCATATCAATATTAATATCAGCAATGGTATTGGCAAGCGGGAATAGCGGATTATCTGAATAATAGCGGGAACCGTGCAGGCCATGCTCTTCACCTGTTACATGCAGGAAAAGTATAGAGCGTTTGGGCCCATAACCGTCTTTTTTCGCTTTCATGAACGCCTGGGCAATTTCAAGTAGCGCTACCGTACCCGAACCATCATCATCGGCGCCATTGTACACATCGCCGTTCTTCATACCCACATGGTCATAATGGGCAGATATGACAAGTACTTCTTCGGGTTTCTCACTACCTTCTATATACGCCCATATATTTTCAGAGTCATTTAGCTTAGGGCTAAAAGCACGTGCCATGTAAGCTGCGGGCACTTTCTGGTACCAGTCCTGTGCTCCGGTAGGATATGATATACCATCTTTAGTATATTGTTCAATCAGGTATCTGCCTGCTTTTTTTTGGCCAGGTTCACCTGTATTCCTTCCTTCCATTTCGTCAGAAGCTACAATGTACAGGTGTTTTTTTAATTCTTCAGCAGTTATGCTTTTCATGTATTTAGGTACATCGGCCTTGGCATAATCTTTCGGGCCTGATTTGGTAGAGCCGCATGACAGCGCCACAAAACAGGATAAAGATAAATAAAACGCTTTTTTCATTTTATAGGTTTTGATTGATTAGTTTTTATAAAAATAGTAATTAATGTATAGTAATCATAGCATAAACTATACTGGCTCCTAGTACAAATGATATACTCATAAAGTTAACAAAGAACAGGAAGACACTTTTTAAACGC
>JBQGDS010000259.1:0-10480 GCA_052039185.1 Flavobacterium sp. | reverse complement strand
ATCGCGCATTTTAACAAGTGTTAGTTCTTCTTGAAGTATAGCTATTTCAGTGTTGGGTGTCGAATGTAATCGACGATTTTCTGTCGATAATCGATCGATTGTTTCATGTAGAACATCTAGTTCACTTTGATTTTTTGTTATTAAAAAATCCGGCTAACGATCCTGTTGAGTATAAGACATTACGTGATTCATAGGTTTGCTTTTCATTAAAGCCTTCACGCCCCGCCCTTACATAATAGTTAAAGTTTTCCTGGTCTCTCTCCTGTTTTTGGTGCGATGCCGAAATATTATAGGTAAGCTTTGAAAACACACTTCCATAAGAATTCAGGTGATGGAAGAACCTGTTCGTAAAGTATCTTCTGTCTTTGGCATAAAAATCAGAGAAATCAACTGTTGGTGTAAGTACAGGATTAAAGTAGCCTACTTCTTCATTATAATAGTCAAACTTATAGAATACACGGAAATTATCTTTGGTATATCCTATCAGGGCATTTGTTGCCAGCTGCTCTTTAGGCAGCCAGCTGCTGTAACCCCTTAGTCCATCGTTCCGGTCATAATCCTTACCTCTCTTGTCATCAAAAAAACCGGCAAGGTCATTTCTGTTAGCACCTACCGAAGCAAACCATCTGTCTGAAATCTGGTGCGATACTTTAAACGATTGTATATGGCGGCCTTTATCGAACCAGCCATATTCATTACCTACGGTTTCTTCCTGTATAGTTGCCGAAATCTCCCATGTATTACGAGCTGACTTTTTGGTAATGATATTAAGTATACCACTCACCGCATTAGCGCCATGTGTAACCCCCATAGAACCTTCAATTATTTCAATACGCTCTATATCATCCAGGTTTATCTGGGTAAGGTCTATATTATTGCCCAGGCCGGTATCGCTAACCATGGGTATATTATCAACCATTATTTTGAAATATTGCGAGTCAAGCCCAAATATTGATATGCTGGAACGTCCGGTTGTACCATCGGGCCTTACGCTTATATTAATATATTGGTTAAGTACATCGGCAAGGTTGTTTCCTGCCTGTCTCAGGATATCTTCGCGGGTAATAACCCTGACATTGTACACTGATTTTTTTAATGACTGCGGCTCTATCTGCCCTGTTACCACCACTTCTTCAATCTGGCGTACACGTGTAGTGTCTACCGCCTGAGGTTCCTGTGCAAAGCCCGAAAAAGCAACTAAAAAAAATGTGTATTGTGTTATCCTGGTTATGATTTGCATTCGAAAATTAACTTAGATTAATTCTAAATTGCAAATCTAAAAGACATAATTAATATACGCAAATTATTTTTATTAATTCTAAATAAACTTTATTTACATTAAAAAAGCCCAGGGTTTCTGGGCTTTTTTAATGAGGATAGTATATTACAACTTAGATAATCCTTTCGTTTCGGCTTTGGTTGCCTCTGTAATACTGATGGCATACCCACCACCCGGCGCTACGAACTGTGACAGTTTTGACTTGTTGCTCACTACCACCTTACGGATATTGTATGCCTGTGGATTGGTTTTATAATGTGCATCCTTAGCATCAGCATATATTGTTGCAATATAGGTTTTGCCTTTATCAAGGAAATCAAACTTAATTGTTGATGTACGGGCATTATCACCACCCACACTGCCTACAAACCAGCTGCTCTTTCCTTTAGCTTTGCGCGCTGCCGTAATATATTGTCCCGGCTCTGCCTCAAGGTATTTACTATCGTCCCAGTCAACCGCCACATCTTTTATAAACTGGAAAGCATCAGGAAAACGGTTATAATGTTCAGGCGTATCGGCTGCCATTTGCAGTGGGCTGTACATAGTTACATATAGTGCAAGCTGATTGGCAAGTGTACTGTTTACGTGCGAATTATTATCGGGGTTCAGCTTGCTTAGATCCATCTCAAAAATGCCCGGTGTGTAGTCCATAGGCCCGCCAAGTAGCCTTGTAAACGGCAATAACGTTACGTGGTTAGGCTTGCTGCCTCCAAACGATTGGTATTCGGTACCGCGTGCAGACTCATTACCTATCAGGTTAGGATAGGTACGCGCTATACCTGTAGGACGAACCGCCTCGTGCGCATTAACCATTATTTTATAGTCGGCTGCTTTTTCAAGCGCATATTGGTAATGATTTATAAGCCACTGGCTGTAATGGTTTTCGCCTCTTGGGATAATGTTACCTACGTATCCGCTCTTTACGGCATCATAACCATTATCTTTCATAAATTGGTATGCCTTGTCCATATGGCGCTCATAGTTACGTACCGAAGATGATGTTTCATGGTGCATAATCATTTTTACGCCTTTTGATTTGGCATACTCACGTATTCCTACCAGGTCAAAATCAGGATAAGGGGTTACAAAATCAAAAACATAGTCTTTAGAATGGCCAAACCAGTCTTCCCAGCCTACATTCCAGCCTTCAACCAATACACCGTCAAAACCGTGTTCAGCGGCAAAGTCAATATACTTTTTTACATTGGCTGTAGTAGCCCCGTGCTTCCCGTTTGGTTTGGCTTTGCTGTAATCAGTCACGCCAAGCTGTACCGTAGGGTAATCATCAGTGTATGACCATGTGCTTTTATTGGTAATCATTTCCCACCATACACCTACATATTTAACCGGCTTAATCCACGACGTATCTTCAATTTTTGAAGGCTCATTAAGGTTATATGTCATTTTAGATGCCAGTATATCACGCGCATCATCGCTTGCTATAATCGTTCTCCATGGCGAAGTGCATGGCGCCTGCATGTAGCCTTTATCTCCCACCGCATCAGGTGTAAGCCATGATTCAAATATCATGTTCTTGTCGTCAAGATTAAGGTGCATGCAAGAGTAGTTGATAAGCGCAGCCTCGTGCAGGTTAATGTACAACCCATCAGCCGATTTCATCATTAAAGATGTCTGTACTCCTGTTGGCGAAAAAGATTTCTGCGAAACATTAGCGGTAATAGATTTTTCCATCAGCCCACGTATTTCCGACAGTTTTGATGTGGTGAAGTCGTATTCCTGCGTGTCATAATCGCCCGGTATCCAGAAAGCAGTATGATCGCCGGTCATGGCAAACTGGGTTTTTTCCTCTTTAATCACAAAGTAAGTAAGGTCTTTTTGCTGCGGGAATTCATAACGGAAACCCAGCCCGTCATTGAACAGGCGGAAACGGATTACCATTTTCCTGTTGGTACCTTTTTGGTTCAGGCTAACTTCCATTTCATTATAATGGTTACGGATGGTTTTAACCTCGCCCCACACCGGTGTCCAGGTTTCGTTAAAAGTGGTGTTCTTTGTTCCTGCTACCGTAAAATCATTCAGCAGGGATTTTTTATCGTCTTTAAGCTCAAGGCCAAGCTTGCTGGGTTTTACAACCGCCTTGCCTTTATAGTTTAAAGTATACGACGGCACACCGCCCTGTTGCAGCGTAAAAGCCATTGTAAAGTTCCCGTCAGGCGATTTCAGCTGCTGGGCATTTACCAGTACAGCAAAAAATACACTGAGTATTAAAAGGATTTTTCTCATGTGTTTGTTTTGAATATTAATACCTGCAGCTATGCTGCCAAAAGGTAAAACTATCCAAAATCAGGCTAACTACAAAAATATAACGCCTGTATATACACCTCAAACGTTTGCGTGTTAAAAACTTACATACATGGTTAGTTAAATACCGAAAGTAGCAATCCGGACGTAAGGAATAACATAGCTGCAAGAAAAGACAGCAGCCCGGCATTGTTCATGTGCTTTTCGCCGGCGGCAATGGTTTTTATAATCATTTTGCCCGAAAACATGAGCAGCAGGCTTCCTGAGCTTAAAAATAGTATCTGAAACATTTTGGGGGTGGTTTTTGGGGGTTGTAATAAAATTGCGGCAGGATGGCCTGCCGCAACTTTGGCTAAATATATGAACGATAAAATTGGGGGCTTAAAAATTCCTGCCCTTGCATGTGTTGGATGAGCCATACAGGGCAGGACTATGGTAACACTATTTCCTCTGTTATTACTTGGCAAACTTACATAATGCTATTGGGTTGCGGTGTAAATGTAGCTTGATTGTTTTGTAGAATTAATTCTACAAAACAATCGTAATTTGTAATGAGTATATTTGAATGCTAAAATTAACGCAAATCCTTACTATGCGTACCTGCCGGAACATTATATGCCTGCTATTGCTGGTATGTTTTCCCTTATCTGCCCAAAACACCTACTTTTCTACATGGTATTCGGCGGACAGCAATCACCTGCCCCAAAACAGTGTAAAATCTATTGTAGCAGATAAGTACGGGTTCATATGGCTTTCTACAGAAAGCGGCATTGTACGGTATGACGGAAAAAACTTTAAACTTTATAATGCCGAAAACCTGCCAAGCATGCACTATGAAAGGATGTTCCTTTTTGGCGGTAACATCGATAAGGACAGTATTTTTATACGCGATGATTATGACCAGGCCTACCTTATACACCAAAGAACCGTAAAGGCAATTAACAAGCCATTACCTAACAGGGATTTGTATCCCAAGCAGGTAAAGCTTACTTATATGGAAGTAATGCATGCTTATCATGTAACAATATCTAATGAATTTTTCAAGGTACAGGGGCGTGATAAGCACTTTGTTATTGGTAATGACAGTATAAGAGAGTATAGCAAAAATCAGTCTGTTACCAAGTTTATTTATAAATACCCGATTGGCTCACAGTTTTTTGCAATAGAAAACAATTTATACCGCCTGATTAAAGGCAAAGGTTATGAACTTATAAAACCGGACAAGACCGTTACAGGCACATTTGGATTTATCCCTAACGGGAATCATAAAATATATACCAATAGTACTGCACGGCAGGCTTTCCTTTTTGATGACGGGCACCTATACTACCTGACTGGGAAAAACGGCAAAATAGTACCGCAGCTTATTTTTGAAAACCATGACCCTAAAATAAACATACAGTCATTATATTATGACACTGTTAATGATATACTGTACCTGGGCAGTGCCAACAAAGGCCTGCTGGTAGTTAAAAGGCAAAAGTTTAAAACAATGTCATCGCCCTACAAGCACAGTATGGGGACTGATGGTGTGTATTATGCACTGGTACCTTTTAATAATGGCCTCCTGGCCTCTACAGGAGACCTTTTTGAAAATGACAGGCACAGCAAGAAAATATTTACTGATGAGAATAGCGACAAATATGCCCTGGCTACAGACGCTAACGGTGACATTTGGACCAAAGCACACGAAAAGCTGTACCGGTTTAAAAAGAATAACAATTTTACCGGTTGGGATGTGTGGGATCTTAAAAAAAGAATATCTACCCTTATTAAAGGAGCCGACGGTAAAATATGGTTTGTAGCAGGAGTACCAAAGCATGGCGGCACCTTATATTACTGTGACCCCGCACAGCCCGGCGCAGGCCCTGTTGCATTCCTGAATCTTAACTTTGAAACCATATCACTTAACAGCAAAAATCCCGGCATAATGTATATAGGCAGTGGAGCCGGGCTATATAAAATTGACCTGAACAGTAAGAAGACAGAGAAGATAAAAGGATTTGACGATGCATATATAAGGGAGGTATACATAAAAAGTGATAATGAAATATGGGTGGCATCCTATAACAAGGGATTGTATTTATACCAAAATGGAAAGGTTACATCGTTCCCGGCCGACCGTAACAAATACCTGCTTACCTCCCACTGCCTGGTTGAAGACAGAAACGGATTTTTCTGGATTACTACCAACAGGGGGATTTTCCAGGTAAAAGTACAGGACCTTAAAGATTACGCCACCGGAAAAAGAGATGCTATATATTACCATCACTACGATAAAACGGCAGGCTTTTTAAATAATGAATTTAACGGCGGCTGCCAGCCGTGCGGTGTTTATCTAAATAATAAAACCATTTATTTCCCGTCGATGGATGGGATTGTATACTTTAAACCCGAAGATATAAAGCCCCGAATCCCGAAAAGTGACATATATATAGATGAAATTGAAATAGACGGAAAAAACACCATTATGGCCGATACCCTGAAAATAAGCAGGAACTTCGGGCGGATAAAAATACCTGTAAGCAGCCCGTTTAGCGGCAACGCATATAACCAAAACTTTGAATATAAACTGGAAGGCCCGGTAACACAAGGCTGGTTTGCACTATTGGATAACAACATTACTTTTTCTACACTACCACCCGGTAATTATAAAGTTACCGTACGCAAGCTTACCGGTTTTGGGGGGCAGACGCTTTATAAAACAGTATCTTTTACCATTGTGCCTGCGTTTTGGCAAAAAACATGGTTTATAGTAGTGTTGCTACTGGTAGTAGCAGCTGCGGTATATTATATAGTTAAGCTGCGCATACGCTACATACGTTACAAAAACATTTTGCTTGAGAAAAAAATTGTAGAACAAACTTCCCAACTCAGGAATACGGTAAGCACACTCCGCAAAACACAGGAAGACCTGAGCCATCAGGTTGACAACCACAAAAAACTGATTAAAATAATCACACACGATATAAAGAGTCCGTTACGCTTTATGGCCATAACAGGCCGTTACCTGTATAACAAGTTTGATGGCAGAGAAACTGAGCTGAAAGATGATATACTTGCTATACACTCATCATCAACTCAGTTATATGAGTTTGTAGATAATTTCCTCGAATATACAAAGGAAACCGATAAGAGAGATTGGGAGCCCTACCGCCTGTATGAACTTGTGCATGAAAAAACCGAGCTTTTTAAAAATATTGCTGCTTCTAAAAAAATCACATTGATTAATGGCATATCCCGTGACGTAGAGGCGACTGTAAACAGGCACCTGCTTTCTATAATATTACACAACCTTACCGATAATGCGGTTAAGTACATATACGGAGCTACTATAGTTTTTACCGCAGGCTTTAAAGATAATGTACTCTGGATAGAGGTTAAGGATACGGGGCCGGGCATGCCGGACGATAAAGTGCAGTACTACCTTAATCTTTTTAACAACAAGCGGGTTAAAGAAGATAAACCCGGCATGGGGCTGCCTATGATAATAGAGCTGATACATATTATGGATGGCAGTCTGGATATAAAAGCTGCAGAGGGCAAAGGCACCACCATAACAGTATACTTTACGGCAGGGCAATAATATTACTCACTATACAGCTTGTATTTCTCTACCAGCGATACCACATTGTTTACACCAAGCTTTTCAAAAATACGCGCTTTGTAGGTACTCACTGTAGACATGTGTATATTAAGCCTGTTTGATATTTCCAGGTTACCCTCGCCTTTAGCCAGTAATCCGGCAATTTCCATTTCGCGATTGGAAAGTGTTTCCAGCGGATTATCGGCAGTATTGTTTAAAACGTTTTCAAAAATCCTTTCTTTTACTTTCTCACTTATATATTTACCACCTTCCAGTATAACCTTAACTGCCTCAACAATATTATCTTCAGAGCTTAGCTTGTTCAGGTAGCCGTTTACACCCGCATGAATGTAGCGCAGGGCATACTGTTCCTCATCAAAAGCAGAGAACATCAGGATTTTTATATCAGGCTTAACCTGTTTAAGGCGGGTTATCATACTTACGGTATTACCGCCAGGCAGGTTAATATCCAGCAGGAGCATATCGGGTGCATGTTGCTTTACAGCAGCCACGGCTTCATCAAGGCTTGATGAATGTAATACAGCAATACCGGGAAATGCCTCTTTAAGTATTATGGCTACACCCTGCCGTACTACGCTATGGTCGTCGGCCAGGAGAAGTTTAAGGTTATTCATTACAGATATTTTTGGGTGATATAAAGTAAATGATAATAACTGCGATATACAAATTTTGAAGTCAGGATGTTTTTTAAGATTTAATGTTAAGAACCATATCGCACCTTCATAAAATTAAGTTAACAGCACTAGTCATATATTAACTAAATTAACCTCAGGCTTTCAATTTATAAATATAGTATGTTGTTTAGTAACATATTACGAACGAACCCTTAATGAAAAGTTAGCCGAAAAAACGTTTTCGCGCCCAGCCATACGCCTAACTTTGATACTCTAAAAAGTGAAATCCTGCAGGTAAAATTCTCTTTTTCAGAAACAAAAACCAACTTTAAATCTTATCAATCATGTTTAAAAAAAGACTTTTCTTGGCTTTAGCTGTGGCCGGGCTTTCTGTAGGAACTGCCCTGAGCGCACTGAACGTGAATGCACTATTTAGTGCTGAAACTACCGCAACTGCATTTGAATGCGCTGGCGGAGGATCTGAATCTTTTATTAACATCCCTGCCAGTTCAAGCACTTATGCTACAAGAACGTGGACGGGTGACAACAACGTAGGCTGGAGCGCTACCGATTCAAGGACTGACCAGACCCTTACAGGAAAGGCCATTGCCTTAAGAACAAGTGTGCTTAAAAACACTACTGTCGTACCGGGTGGTGTAGGTACACTTACCTTTAAATATAAAAGGGTATTTACTGGTAACTCTACCCTTAAAGTATTTGTAAACGGACTGCAATATGGTGGAGACATCATTGTATCATCTGAAACTCCTAACACATTCTCTTTCGCTGTTAACGTACCGGGTAACGTAAACATTGAACTTCGTAACACACAGAACAGGATTGTTGTTGACGACCTTTCATGGACATGTTTCGGTGAGGTGGTATCAGGTCCGGAAATTCAGCTTGCCAATGCTGCCGGTACTAATGTAAACTGTGATGAGCTTACGCTTGCTTTCGGTTCACAATCAGTTAACGTATATACTGATGCTGTATTCTCAATAAAAAACACAGGTACATCAGTTCTTAATATAACATCGTTAACATTAAGCAATAACAATGACTTTACTGTTGTTTCACCTGTTGGTGCGTTTAACGTTCCGGCTTCAGGTTCAGCCATAGTAGTAGTGCGTTTTGATGCTGTTTCAGCCGGCGCTAAAACTTCTGTACTTACTATAAGCAATAACGATGAGAACGAGAGCAGATGTACTGTTAGCCTTACAGGTACAGGCCTTGGCGTATGTGCTACTCCTGATGTTACTGCAGCAACAATTGCTACAGACAGTATTACAGGTACATCTGCCAATGTAGAACTTGGAAATGTAATTGCTGACAATTTCCTTGCAGTACTAACTGTAAACGATTCGCTTACATCTGCCCCGGTTGACGGATTCAACTATATGGTTGGCGACAGCATAGGTGGTGGTGTAGTAGCTTATAAAGGCGAAAACGCTGATTTTACACTTAACGGACTTACAGGTGAAACAGATTATTCACTTTTTGTATTTGCATTAAATAATGTAGACTGCTCTGAAGGACCAAAGTATGCAGGCGCTATAGATACCGAATTCACTACTCTTTTTGCCCCGTGTATTGGTGGCTCAGAAACATTTGCCAACATGCCTGCTAACTCAAGCACTTATGCTACAAGGACATGGATAGGAGACAATGGCGTATCATGGACTGCTACTGACGCAAGGACTGACCAGACACTTACAGGAAGGGCTATTGCAGTGCGTACAGGTGAACTTGTTAACAACAACCCTGTAACCGGTGGTATAGGTACACTTACTTTTAATTATAAGAAGGTATTTAACGGAGAATCTACGCTAAAGGTATTTGTGAATGATGTACAGTACGGTGGTGACATAACTGTAACTTCTGATTCTGCTGAAGTATTTTCTGAAATTATAGATGTAGCGGGTGATGTGAGCATCCGTATTGAAAACAGTGGAAACAGGACTATTATTGATGATATACAGTGGAACTGTTATGAAATACCTAACAGGCCGGAAATACAACTTCTTGACGAAGCCCTTAATACTAAATCATGTGGCGACTTAACGCTGGACTTTGGTAATGTAGGTACAGGTTCAGATAAGACAGCTACTTTTGTAATAAACAACAGGGGTACTGTAGCTCTTGAAGTAAGTGATCTTGCACTTAGCGATACTGTAAACTATTCGATAGTTAACCCTGAAGAAATTCCTTTTGTTGTAGGCCCGCTTGGATCTATCGATGTGGTAGTTAAGTTTAATACTGCTACTGCAGGCGAAAAACCTGCAACTCTTACTGTTATAAGCAATGATGCTGATGAGGCTTCATGTGTTGTAAACCTTGTGGCAAACGGCCAGGCTCCTTGTGCTGCTCCGTCTCTTGACAATGCCACCGTTCTTACTCCTGAAGTAACTGCTACTACTGCAACTTTCGAAGTAAACGGCGTAACTGCTAACGGTTATATTGCGGTATTGCTTGCTAACGGTACAGCTACAGCGCCTGAAAACGGCGAAACTTATATTGTAGGCGATATGCTTGGGGACGGTAAAGTGGCTTATGTAGGTACTGATGCAGCTTTTACTATTACAGGTCTTGAATCTGAAACTGTTTATACTGTATATATCTATACTTCTGCTTCGGCTGACTGTGTTAACGGACCTGCTTTTTCTGCAGAGCTTGACACTTAGATAGAAACTCCGTTTGCTCCATGTGTTGGCGGTGCTG
>JBQGDS010000258.1:0-14868 GCA_052039185.1 Flavobacterium sp. | reverse complement strand
CGATACCTTATAAGACGGAATACACTAAGCTTGTAATAAGCTATATTGGCTATACAACCGACACTATAACTGTATCTTCTCAATACTATGTTAATCATACCATGAAGCCTTCTAATTCAACAGAGATTAAAGAGGTAGTGGTAGACAAAACAAGGAAAAGCCTTCAGCGTTCCTATGTTAAAACAGCTAATGTTACCAATATGAGCGGTAAGGAACTGCTTAAAGCTGCGTGCTGTAATATTGCTGAAAGCTTCGAAACCAACCCATCAATAGATGTTAACTTTTCGGATGCGCTTACCGGAAGCAGGCAGATAAAAATGCTGGGGCTTACGAGTCCGTACCTGCTTATTGCAGAAGAGAACATTCCGTCAGTAAGAGGGGCTTCCCAAGCCTATGGTTTATCATTTGTACCCGGTACCTGGGTAGAAAGTATCCAGATCACCAAAGGAGCCGGTTCGGTAATAAACGGTTATGAAAGTATTTCAGGCCAGATTAACTATGAACTGCTGAAACCGCTGAATGACGTTCCTTTCTTTTTAAACGTGTACGGTTCCACCGATAGCCGTTTTGAAGCCAATGCGCACGTAAACAGGAAGTTTTCGGATAAATGGAGCTCAACCCTTTTTGTGCATACCAATACCCGTATTGGTAAGAATGATATGAATAATGACGGTTTCCTGGACAATCCGCTTGGGCACCAGATTAACGTTATGAACCGCTGGCAGTATACAGATGCTGAAAAAGGCTGGGTAAGTTTCCTTAATTTTCGTTACATGAGAGACGAAAAACAGACAGGTGAGCTGGACTTTAATCCTGACAGGGATAAGTTTACTACCAATCATTGGGGATCTGAAATTAATACAGATAAACTGGATGCCTCAGCGAAACTGGGTTATGTATGGCCCGAAATGCCTTTCCAGAGCATTGGGTTACAAACGGCCTACAACTGGCACAGGCAGGAATCGTATTTTGGCTTTAATCAATATGATATTGACCAGAAAAGTGTATACTCCAATCTTATCTTCAGCTCAATAATAAACAATACGCTGAATAAATTCTCTACCGGGCTTAACTTTAGTTATGACAATTACGGAGAATTGGTTACCGCGCCTGAAAACGGAACGCTACTTCCCCGTGATTACAGCAGGGTAGATAATTCGGTTGGGGTTTTCTTTGAATATACATATGACAATACAGATGATTTCAGCGTGGTGGCAGGTGCACGTTTTGATGTGCATAACCGTCTTGGCGCTTTCTTTACACCACGTGTGCACATGCGTTACAACCCTTGGGAAAAAGCAGTACTGCGTGCTTCAGCCGGTAGGGGGAAAAGGGCAGCCAATATTTTTGCCGAAAACCAATCATTATTCGGCAGCTCACGCTCGCTTAACGTGTTAGGCTCAGGTGGTAAATTGTATGGACTTGACCCTGAAATTGCCTGGAACTATGGTGTAAGCTTTATGCAGGGCTTTACACTTTTTGGTAAAAACACAGAGTTTGTAGTAGACTTTTATCGTACCGATTTCCAGAACCAGGTAGTGGTAGACCTTTTTGCAGGTCCGCAGCAGGCGAACTTTTATAATCTTGATGGGAAATCATACGCTAATAGCCTGCAGATGGAGCTGAATTATGAAATAACACACCATTTCAATATTCGTACTGCTTATAAATATTATGACATCCAGACACAGTACAGCACCGGTATGGAAGAAAGGCCATTACAGGCCAAACACCGTTTCTTTACAAACCTTGCTTACGAAACCCATGTTAAAGATGGAGGGGGGCAATGGAAATTTGACTTTACCTATAATTGGATGGGCAGGCAGCGACTGCCAAATACAAGCACCAATCCTGCTCAATACCAGCTGGGTGAATATTCACCGTCTTTCTCATTAATGAATGCACAGGTTACAAAAACCTTTTCGAGTGTATTTGAGGTATATGCAGGTGCAGAAAACCTGGGCAATTACCGCCAGGACAGGGCCATATTGGGTAATGATGATCCGTTTGGCGCGTATTTTGACAGTAGTATTATATATGCCCCTATTTTCGGGCAGATGTATTATGCAGGTTTACGATTTAAAATCAAGTAAATTAACTTTATACAACTTTAAAAAAAGGCTTAACAATGAAAAAAATGTTTTTAATACTGCTTGTAGCTTTTGTAGGTATCACGGCACAGGCGCAGGAGAAAAAGAAAAGTAAGAATGCCAAACACGATGTTGAGGTGTACGGCAATTGTGATATGTGTAAAAAACGTATTGAAAAGGCGGCCTATTCGGTTCCGGGAGTAAAGTCGGCAGTATGGCACCAGGACCACCAGGATATGCACCTGATCATTGATGAAAACAAATGTACTGTTGAAGATGTAAAGGCTGCAGTAGCTAAATCAGGGCACGATACCAAAGATGTAAAGGCAAAGGATGAAGAGTATGCAAAGCTTCATTCATGCTGTCAGTACCGAGGATAATTTTATTATACAATTTGTATTAAACGCCCCGTAAGTTTGTTTACGGGGTGTTTTTTTGGAGTAATGGCAATGTTTAAATTTTAGGGAGCGGTATGTTTTTTGTAGATTTACGAACCTTACATATAATTCATGAATACATTAAAAAACATCCTGGCCTGCGCCGGGCTGACAGCTATGCTATTGCCTGGAAATGTCAAAGCGCAAACTTCTTCAGAAACTCCAAAAACCGAAAATTCATTTTTTAAAGACCGCAGGTTTTACCTTAACGAAGATGGCAGCAACTATGTAAAGCTTACCTTTCTTACACAGGTATGGCTGCGCAGCACTAATTATAATCCCGGAACTACTATAAACGGCGTTGAAAAAAACAGCGGTACTGATATAGGCATACGCCGTTACCGCATTCAGCTATATGGGCAGCTTACCGACAGGGTATTTGCTTACAGTCAGTTTGGTGAAAATAATTTTAATACTATAGCCGATAGGAAACTGGGCTTTTTTGTTCATGATGCTTATGGGGAATATGCGGTAGATAAAACTATGCTTTCAATAGGAGGAGGGCTTTCAGGCTGGAGCGGGCTTACCCGTTTTGCTTCGCCATCTGCCGGGAGCATACTTGGGGTTGATGCACCAATATACCAGCAAACCACGGCTGATGCTACTGACCAGTTCCTGAGGAAACTTTCAATATTTGCAAAAGGAAAGATTGGCAGGCTGGATTACCGTATCCTAATGGCGCAGCCCATGAGTATACAAAAATCAGCAGGATGGACTGCGGCGAACAGCATAAGCCAGAATTCGCAATTTTCGGCTAACCCACCTAAAATGCAATATAATGGCTATTTTATGTACCAGTTTAAAGACCAGGAGAGCAACCTTACACCATATAGCACCGGTACTTATCTGGGTAAAAAGAAAGTATTTAATATAGGTGCAGGTTTCATTTACCAAAAAGAAGCTATGTGGCGACTGAACGAGACTGCTACTGATACCATTCAGAGCGATTTAGTGCAATTGGCTACCGATATATATTATGATGCACCAATAGGCAGCAGGGGGCAGGCGTTGAGCTTATACGGTAGTGTGACGCACTCCGATTTTGGAAAAAACTACCTGCGCAATTCAGGGCCTATGAATCCGGCTAATGGCAATAACAATCCCGCCATATTAAACGGTGCAGGTACAGCTTTCCCTATGTATGGAACAGGCGTTGTGGCTTATGCACAGGCGGGATATAAGTTTAGGGATAATTTTATTGGTACTGCAACACTTATGCCTTATGCTTCTGTACAATATGCAAATTATGAAAGGCTGAATGATGCTATGGCATTTTATGATGCAGGTATAAATGTGTTGCTGTCAGGACATACATCAAAGCTGACACTGGCTTATCAGGATCGCCCTGTGTTTAATTCTGCAGGTGATGGCATATCAAGAAAGGGAGCTGTTATTGCCCAATATCAGGTGTTCTTTAACTAATAATAAAAAATCCCCCGTTTAACGGGGATTTTGTTTAATTTATATTAATGGTTTTAATTTGTGATATCAGTTTACCGTCGGCGCTAAACCCTTCTATTAATACCTTAATTGTTCTTTGTGCTGTATAAGGTATTTTAAATGAGAACTCACCATTTTGGTTGGTGTAAATTTTCGATTCCCAGTCAATAATTCCAAAATTTTCAAAACCTTTTCCTTGGGTTTCTGCGTACTGGTCATTAGTGAATCGTTTATTGGCAGCAAAACCATTTTTAATAAGGTAACCGGGTTCTGGTGAATCTTTTTTCAGCCCGATCTTTTGTTTCATGTAAATTTTTATGATACCAAATTTATTAGTGATTGATGGTACAAGGATACTCGGGTTTAAGTATATTTCCTCTACATCTTCCATAGGGACATTAAAAAGCTGGCTGTAAGACATTACTAAAAAGCTGTCCATGTATACCATAGGTTCCGGCCGTGCACCATTTATACTATTACGAAAACGGCTGAATATAGACACATCAGTGCCGTTTACTTCTACATCAAATCCCTGCTGGCGTATAAAGTCTAAAAGGTAATAAAAGCTGGCTATTTCCTGGCTGCCCACCTTGTATCCTCTAAGCTGGAAATTGCCGGGAGCTTTCTGATATTTTAATACGTTAGTTTTTTCCAGATTTATATCTTCCAGTTCAATCACATCACCACTAAATGATGGTAAATCCTGCCCGTTTAAGTTTTCATCAGGTATATAATTGCAGTTAACGATTTCCGGTTTATACATTTTATTATAAGTGCGTATTCCGTTAAAAACCTGTATGGTAGGTTTAATATCATTTCGTTCTTCTCTTTTCTCGAGTACAGTAATTGCTATCCTGGTTGAGTCCTGAAGTATTAAATCTTCAAAAATAACTTCGCCGTTTTCATCGGGTTTAAGTGTTTTCTGGAAAAAACTGCGGGGTGCTGTAAGTCTTAAAACAAGATTCTTATTTTTAATGTTCTTTTGCGGTAATTTGGCTTTTACAGTTAACCCACGGTCAAATTTAAATTTTTCTGTCGGGGGTGTATTCATTATATCTGCCCATCGGTATTTAGTTGTTTGCGATGTAAGATACATGTCAAGCTCATACTGTCTGGCTTTTGAGGTGCTTTCAAAATAGTATCTTCCTGCATGTTGTTTACTATTTTTTATATATGGGCTCAGTAATAATGAACTATAGAGGTTATCGCCGGAAGAAAGCGTTTTAGTATTTTCCGGTAATACTGATGCGCTCATAATTACCATATTGTTGTTCATTTTGCCCGATAAGATAATTTCACTGCTTTTGATACTGGCATTAATGCTGGTTATATCAAGTATGCCGGGATGCTGGAAGATCATTTTCTCTGCAATCTGATTTAGGTTCTCGTCAATTATACGAATAGTATTTGTGCCGCTAAATATATCAGTGTCAGGGAGCATTAATGTAAGTTCGCTAGATGCAGAGAAGTCAAGATTATATATTATTGCTTTGTGATCCTGATGTATAAGCAGGTACAATAATTTACCATTGTATTTAGCCTTGCTAAAATCGTTTACTCTTGCTTTTACAATCACTTTTCCGTCAAGCGAGTAATTATTTACTTCGAGTGCAACTCCTTCAACTAATGCTGTGGGCAGAGCCTGCTCATGAACCTGATCATCAATTTTTACTATTGCTTTAAGGCCTGCTTCGCCCGGTACAAGCTCAAACCTGCCGTAACCCAATTTGTTTACGGGTACATTTTTAAGCAACTCACCTTTAGCATTTTTAATTTCAATATTCTTTACGGCCAGTGTGGTGTTTCCGCATCCTGATATTTTTACAACTACGCTGTTTTTGGTGTTCCGTATAAGATTTCCGCCTTCCGGGAAAAATTCAATTTTAGTGGTTGCAGAATTTATTTTCTGCAAACCTTTATCAGATTGGTTCAGTATTGAAATTTCGTGAACAGACGATTCGTCTTCAATGAAATTATTCATCCAGTTGGTATAGAACTGAAGGAAATATCTGCCCGATGGGAGTGTTTTATCAAGCTTAATGTTACCCGAAAAATCACCAAAATTGCAATGTAATAGTTTTGTGTTTAAAACTGTGCCATTGTTGTCCAGTAATGCACAATACACATTAGTGGTTTGGTTGGGGAGTTTCAGTTTGCGTTGTAACACATAGCCCTGAAACCAGGTTTCTTCGCCGGCTAGGAAAATATTTTTGTCCAGATGTACATGAATGTTTTCCCTGTCAAGCGCAAAGTAAGCGGTAAGTGCTTTGTCTATTATTTCTTTCTTGTCCTGTTGGGCAGTTGATTTTGCGGAAATTAAAAATAGTAAAAGAAAAAAGGTGATAAGGCTTTTTTTCATAAGTGGCTGGTAAGGTTGATTTTTTGTTAAAAATATGGCAATGTATCATATGTTCAATATTTGTATTTAATATATAATGGTTATAAATAAAAAAGGGAACGCATTTGCGTTCCCTTTTAGTATGTTAAGAATTAAAGCGATTACATCATGCCCGGCATTCCGCCGCCCATTGGCATTCCGCCACCAGCATTTTCTTCTTTTATGTCAATAAGCGCACACTCTGTAGTAAGGATCATACCCGCAACCGAGGCAGCGTTTTCAAGCGCTACGCGTGTTACTTTTTTAGGGTCGATAATACCTGCAGAAAGCATGTCAACATATTCATCAGTTTTTGCATTGTAACCAAAATCTCCCTGACCTTCTGCTACTTTAGCCACAACTACAGAACCTTCAAGGCCTGCATTTTCTACAATTGTACGTAGCGGAGCCTCAACCGCGCGTGATACGATTTGTACACCTGTAGCCTCGTCAGCATTCTCTGCCTTAATATCAGCCAGTACTTTTTTAGCTCTTAGCAATGCAACACCACCACCGGCTACAATACCTTCTTCAACAGCGGCACGTGTAGCGTGTAATGCGTCATCAACACGGTCTTTCTTTTCTTTCATTTCCACTTCAGACGCTGCACCTACATAAAGTACTGCAACACCACCCGCTAATTTTGCAAGGCGCTCCTGAAGTTTTTCCCTGTCATAGTCAGATGTTGTAGATTCCATCTGTGCTTTAATCTGGTTTACGCGGTTTTTAATGTTGTCGCCTTCACCTGCACCGTTTACAATAGTAGTATTGTCTTTATCAATAACTACTTTTTCGCAAGTGCCCAGCATATCAAGTGTTGCGTTTTCAAGAGTATAACCTCTTTCTTCGGCAATCACTGTACCGCCTGTAAGTATAGCAATATCTTCAAGAAGTGCTTTCCTTCTGTCGCCAAAGCCCGGGGCTTTAACGGCAGCAATTTTAAGTGCGCCACGCAGTTTGTTTACTACAAGTGTAGCAAGAGCTTCGCCATCAACATCTTCAGCAATTATCAATAAAGGCTTGCCTGATTGTGCTACCGGCTCAAGTACAGGTAACAGCTCTTTCATTGAAGATACTTTTTTATCGTATAGTAAAATGTACGGCCTTTCAAGTTCAGCTTCCATTTTCTCAGAGTTGGTAACAAAGTAAGGAGAAAGGTAACCCCTGTCAAACTGCATACCTTCTACAACATCCACATACGTGTCAGTACCTTTAGCTTCTTCAACAGTAATAACACCTTCTTTGCCTACTTTACCAAAAGCAGTAGCAATAAGTTCGCCAATTGTATCGTCATTATTAGCTGAGATTGAAGCTACCTGCTTAATTTTTTCTGAAGTGCTTCCTACCTCTTTTGATTGTTGAGAAAGATCAGTAACAATAGCTTCAACAGCTTTGTCTATACCACGCTTCAGGTCCATAGGGTTAGCGCCTGCCGCTACGTTTTTAAGTCCTTCTTTCACTATAGCCTGCGCCAAGACAGTAGCGGTAGTTGTACCGTCACCGGCAAGATCGTTGGTTTTAGAGGCAACCTCTTTTACCATTTGTGCTCCCATGTTTTCCAGTGTATCGGTAAGCTCCACTTCTTTAGCTACAGATACACCGTCTTTAGTTACTGTAGGCCCGCCAAATGATTTGCTGATGATAACGTTACGCCCTTTAGGGCCTAGTGTTACTTTTACGGCATTAGCCAGTGCATCTACACCACGCTTTAAACCATCGCGTGCTTCTATATCAAATTTTATTTCTTTAGCCATTGTATATTATATTTTGTCTTAAATATTAAACACTTAGATTATTGCAAAAATTTCTTCTTCCCTCATGATAAGGTAATCCTTACCATCAAACTTTAATTCTGTACCTGCATATTTGCCATAAAGTACTGTATCGCCCACTTTAACTGTCATGTCATGGTCTTTGGTGCCATTACCTACAGCTACTACAATACCTTTCTGCGGTTTTTCCTTAGCAGTGTCCGGAATAAAAATACCTGAAGCAGTTTGTGTTTCTGCCGCAACCGGTTCAATAAGCACTCGGTCTGATAGTGGTTTAATGTTTAAAGCCATATGATTAAAAATTTTGTTTGTTAATGAAAAATTACTGTTTCTGTTTTGACAGAAATTGTGCCATTTTAAAAATCTGACAAATTTACCGAAAGAAAAATGCCAGCTTTGACAGGCTGGCATTTTTTTATATATTTTATATACTTTGTATTAATTAGCAGGAGCCGGTGTAGTCGCCGGTGCCGGTGTTGCAGCGCCTTGTGGCTGTGCAGCCGGTGTTGCTGCTCCGTTAGCCGGAGTAGTAGCAGCAGGCTTGGTTGCTGCCGGTACTGCAGACTCATCTATAAGGCCACTGTCATTACCAAGTTTGCTTGAAAAGCTTAATGACGAAAGAAGTATAAGACCAATAAGTATGGTAGCCAGTGTCCAGGTACTTTTATCAAGGAAGTCAGTCGTTTTTTGAACGCCACCCATCATCTGAGATCCGCCAAGTGTTGAAGATAGCCCTCCTCCTTTAGGATTCTGTACCATGATTACTATTATAAGAAGGAAACTAACAATTGTAATTAGCACCAGAAAAATTGAAAATTGACCCATTGTCTTAATTGTTATTTTGTTGTAAAAGTTTTATGTCTGAAATACGGTCTGCAAAGAAAACACTTTTTTCCGGATATTTCAAAATTAAAATTTCATATGCCTGAATGGCTTTGCTGTATTTTTTTTGTTCGAGGTAAACACGTGCAAGTGTCTCGGTCATAAGGTAGGAGGTATCCTGGGTGCTCCGCTCAATATTTGCCGGTACAGGCGTGGTGTTTTTAACCGGTGTAATTTTAGGATTAGCTTCTATAAAACGGTCTATAATCTCCAGTTTTTTGTTTTTTATTTCGTCTTCCGCCGACAGAACCTCCTCCGGTTGATTAAAGCCTTCGTCCTGTATAGATACAATGTCACGATTTATAGGCGTCATTTTAGAAAGCTGAAGCCATTCTTGGAACGAATGTTTTTCCTGCCTGCTGAATTCGAGCGGTTTTCCTATTTCAAGCTTCTCTTCAGGTGTTTCTGCGGCATCACATTCAGTAACAATTTCTTCTTCTATATATATATCAGGCTGCTGCTCAGGCTCAAAAATAATTTCTTCCGGTTTTTGGGTTGCCTTGATACTTAGCTTTATAGATTCTTCCAGTTTGTCAACTGCTATTTTAGGTTCTTCCGGCTGAACAATAACTTCCTCGCTTTCGCGTACGCTTATCTGATTTAATTGTTGTTCCTGATTTTCGAAGAAATCTTTCTGGATGCTTTGGAACTGTTCGGTGGTAATAAATTCAAAAAGGACTGACCTGTCGGTAGTATAAGCCGCAGTTTTTTTCAACTCCGGATTGTAGCGGTAGCTGTCACGATTATACAAGCCTTTTAACTGAATAGCACGCGCTGCCTGAAGATACGGATACTCTGACAGTACCGCTTCCAGTTCAAGCGACTGCCTTTCGGTAAGGCTGTATGGCTTATTGAGGAGGTATGTAAAGTCTTTAGTATTCATTCTTAGTTTTCAGGAAAATGTAAACCGAACTTACAAATTACCATTTTGCAAGTGAATCATTAAAGATATCCTGTGTTATCCTTTCAAAAATCACATCCAGCCCTTCGCGCAGTGTTGCGCCGGTAGGCAAGTCATTCCCGCTGAAGTCGTGAAAAAAGCTGTAGCGTTTTTCAAAATTATCATCTTCTTTTTTGCGGTTTGTAAATCGTACCATTATGCTGATGCTAAGCCTGTTTTGTGCAGCACGCTGATCTGCCGTGGCAGTCATAGGCGCAATACGGTAATCTGTAATTTCACCTTCATATATAAGGTCGCCACCGCTTGATGTAAGGCTCAGGTTAGTCTGATTCTGTATCAAATCCTGTAGTCGTCTTGTAAAAGTAAGCTCAATACCTGGCTCAATAAGTTCTGAATTATTCTGGAAATAGTTTACCTGAAATGTGTCAGCGTCAATTTTTCCTGTTCCGGTAAAGTTATAAATGCTGCATCCGCTTAAAGCGAACAGCATTGTTAATGCCAGTAAGGCTTTTAATTTTTTCATTTGTTACAGTTTTACAGGTCGAACTGTTTTATTTTACGGTATAATGTCCTTTCTGATATGCCCAACTCATCGGCAGCAGCTTTGCGCTTGCCTTTGTTGCGTTCCAGGGCTTTTTTTATCAGTTCTATTTCTTTTTCGTCAAGCCTTAAAGTCTCTTCTTCCTCAACGGTTTCTGCAAACAGGTAGTTGTTGTCATCATCATCGTCTTCATGGTGCTGTATAACAGGTTCCGGCCTTGACTGTGCAGGTACAGCAGGACGGGTATATGCTTCAGGAGCAGGCAGCTCTTCAAAATCATTACTTTCATCGCGGCCGCCATATATACGTTGGATGAGATTTTTATTGGTTTCCTGTACCTTACCACTGTTGCCGTTCTGCATCAGTTCAAGGGTAAGTTTTTTAAGATCGTTAAGGTCAGCTTTCATGTCAAACAAAACCTTATATAGTATTTCCCTTTCAGTACTGAAATCACTTTCCTGTTTTTTACCAGGTATTACTGCAGGCAGATTGGTTCCTGCTTCCGGCAGGTAGCCGCGCAATGACGAGGCAGAGATATTCCTGTTGGTTTCCAGTACCGATATTTGTTCAGCTACGTTGCGCAACTGGCGAATGTTTCCGCTCCAGCGGTATTGGGTAAGCAGGTTTACAGCATCGTCTTCCAGTTTTATAGGGGGCATCTTGTATTTATGCGCAAAATCTGAAGAGAATTTGCGGAACAGCAAATGCACATCATCCTTACGTTCGCGTAATGGCGGCAGGGAAATTTCTACCGTACTTAAGCGGTAATATAAATCTTCACGAAACTTGCCTTTCTCAATAGCATCAAACATATTCACGTTGGTTGCCGCTACAATACGCACATTGGTTTTTTGTACCTGGCTGGATCCTACTTTAATAAATTCGCCATTCTCCAATACACGCAGCAGGCGCACCTGTGTTGTTAATGGCAGTTCGCCTACTTCATCCAGAAATATGGTACCGCCGTCGGCTACTTCAAAGTAACCTTCACGCGTAGATGTTGCTCCGGTAAAAGCGCCTTTTTCATGCCCGAAAAGTTCACTATCAATAGTGCCTTCGGGTATAGCGCCACAGTTTACGGCAATATATTTACCATGCTTCCGGTGCGAAAGGGCATGTATAATTTTAGGTATACTTTCCTTACCTACACCACTTTCCCCGGTAACCAGTACCGAGATATCGGTAGGGGCCACTTGTATGGCTTTTTCAATAGCGCGGTTCAGCTTAGGGTCATTCCCTATAATCTCAAACCGCTGTTTTATGGCTTGTACGCTTTCCATTATTTTCTGCCACGAATTACACTAATTTCACAAATATTATCTGACGATTCTTTTATGCTCAAGCGACTTGCTGTTGAAATTGGCAATAATGCCTAAATTACCATTTATTAACCTCACATAGTTTAACGTTTGTGCAATGTGAATGTCAATAATAGCTGTTACAGCTTTTACTTCTAATATAATATCATCATATACCACAAAGTCAGCATAAAATTTATGTGGTAAAACGATATCTTTATATTCTATCAGATATTCTTTTTCACGTTCATACAGAACATTATTTTTTTTAAACTCATATTCCAGAGCATCTTTATATACAATTTCAAGAAGGCCACCGCCTAAATGACGATGAACTTCCATGCAGATTCCAACAATCTTATAATACTCTTCCTTCTGAATCAGTTCCATTTCCCTTTAATTGGTGAAATTTGTGCAATTCGTGGCTGTTGGATTGCATTTCTGAGTAACCTATTGCTTCTCCTATAAGTGTTGATGTGGTACAGTCGGCTGCAAGAACGTTCACAAAATCGCCCGGCTTATAATTTTCTTTCGGGAAAACAACAGTTGTGTTTTGCGAAGTACGGCCGCTCCAGTGCTTGTCTGATCGTTTAGATTCTTTTTCAATCAGCACTTCTACAACCTGGCCTATAAAACGCTGTGTGCGTTCCAATGCCATTTTTTGCTGCAGGTTAATGATTTCTGTTAGTCTGCGGTTCTTAACTTCGGCAGGGATATCATCTTCAAGTTTCCTGGCCGCAAGTGTACCCGGGCGTTCAGAATAGGCAAACATAAACCCAAAGTCGTACCTGCAATGCTCCATGAGCGATAACGTATCCTGATGGTCTTCCTCAGTTTCTGTAGGGAAACCTGCAATCATATCCTGAGATAATGACATTTCAGGTATTATCCTGTATATGTTGTCAACCAGTGCCATATACTCCTCGCGGGTATGCTGGCGGTTCATTTCTTTTAATATGCGTGTGCTGCCGCTTTGTACAGGCAGGTGAATGTATTTACATATATTATGGTGCTTTGCCATAACTTCAATTACCTCCAGGTGCATGTCCTGCGGATTGGAAGTACTAAAACGGAAACGCATTTTTGGGAAGGCTATGGCTACCATGTCAAGCAATTGTGCAAAATCAACTGCAGTAGCTTTCTGCATTTCACTGGCTTTTACAAAATCCTTCTTTAAGCCGCCGCCGTACCAAAGATAACTGTCTACGTTTTGGCCTAATAAAGTAACTTCTTTAAACCCGCGTTCCCACAGGTCGGTAATTTCTTCCATTATACTTTGCGGGTCACGGCTTCGCTCACGGCCACGGGTAAACGGTACTACGCAGAAGGTACACATGTTGTCGCACCCGCGGGTTATAGAAACAAAAGCGGTAACACCGTTGCTGTTAAGCCTTACTGGTGCAATATCGCCATAGGTTTCCTCTTTAGAAAGGATCACATTTATAGCATCACGGCCATCTTCCACTTCTTTCAGCAGGTTCGGTATATCTTTATAGGCATCAGGGCCTACTACCATATCCACAATTTTCTCTTCTTCAAGGAACTGGCTTTTTAGGCGTTCGGCCATACAACCCAATACACCTACCTTCATCCCCGGGTTTATCCTTTTTATGGCGTTGTATTTCTCCAGCCTTTTACGTACGGTCTGCTCTGCCTTATCACGTATAGAGCATGTGTTAACCAGTACAAGGTCGGCTTCCTCGATATTTTGTGTTGTATTGTATCCCTGTTCAGAAAGAATAGATGCTACAATTTCACTGTCAGAAAAATTCATCTGGCAGCCATAGCTTTCTATGAACAGTTTTTTAGTATTCTCTACTTTTTGTTCTAAAACAAGGCTTTGTCCCTGTTTGTTTTCTTCAATAATCTTTTCCATGTTGCGCTACTGTAGTGCTTTTTTCAGAACAGCAAAGATAGTACTTTATTTTAAGGTGTGACATAATGACAGTTTTTAACGCATAGTAATTTTGATATATATAATAGGTGTAGAAAAGGTTAATGTTTTTGAAAAAAGCTGACTTTTAAAAAAGGTAAAAACCAATATTTAAAAAAAACCAATACTTTTGCGACTCAAAGAAAAGTACATGGCAAAGAATTTAGTGATTGTGGAGTCGCCTGCAAAGGCAAAAACCATTGAGAAGTTTTTAGGTAAGGATTATCAGGTAGAGTCCAGTTACGGGCACATTGCCGATCTTCCGTCTAAAGAAATAGGTGTTGATGTTGAAAATGGTTTTAAACCCAAATACGAAGTATCTGCCGACAAAAAAGCTTTAGTAAAAAAATTAAAAGACCTTTCTAAAAATGCCGAGACAGTATGGCTGGCTTCCGATGAGGACCGGGAGGGAGAGGCAATTGCCTGGCACCTGGCGGAAGAGCTGAAGCTGGACCAGAAGAAAACAAAGCGTATTGTTTTTCATGAAATTACAAAAACGGCAATACAAAAAGCAATTGAAAATCCAAGAGGTATAAACTATGACCTTGTTAATGCCCAACAGGCGCGCCGCGTACTGGACAGGCTTGTGGGATATGAACTTTCGCCGGTTTTATGGAAAAAAGTAAAAACCGGACTTTCTGCAGGAAGGGTACAGTCGGTTTCAGTAAGGCTTATTGTAGAGCGCGAGCGTGAGATACAGAATTTTAATGCAGAAGCATCTTATTCTGTTACTGCTGAGTTTGTAAACGAAGCCGGTAGAACGTTGAAGGCAAAGCTGCCGAAAAACTTTTCTACTAAAGAAGAAGCACAGGATTTCCTGAATAAAAATATAGGTTCTATATATAAGGTGTCGGATCTTGAAACAAAGCCGGCAAAAAAATCGCCTGCCGCACCGTTTACCACATCAACCCTTCAGCAGGAAGCAGCAAGGAAACTTTACTTTCCGGTGGGTGTAACCATGATGCTGGCACAAAGGCTGTATGAAGTGGGGCTTATAACTTACATGAGGACTGATAGTGTGAACCTGTCTCAGGAAGCGATGGGCGCTGCGCAGGATGAAATTACCCGTTCATATGGTAAGGAGTTTAGCCATCCGCGTAACTATGCTACCAAAAGCAAAGGGGCGCAGGAAGCGCACGAAGCCATACGCCCTACCGATATGTCAAGGCATACCGTAAACATTGACCGCGACCAGGC
>JBQGDS010000257.1:0-18575 GCA_052039185.1 Flavobacterium sp. | reverse complement strand
ACCTGATTTCCTCAATAATTATATCAACATTTCTTTTTAAAAGTTTATCTTTTTCACTATTCTGTGCTATTAAATGACCGGAAAAAAAGACTATGGCTAAGAGGAATAACTTTTTCATTAATGGTGTGGAATGTAAATTACTATAACGTAAAAATATTTATTTAGTACGGATTAAGACACATCTTTTATAAACTATAGTAAAACCCTTTATTTTCTTTTTCCCTAACTTTGTTATCCTAATTACAACACAATGCCATCAGACTGTATAAGCTATCAGGCTTCAGGATATTTTACCCCGCTAATTATAGATTACCTTAACCGTAAAGATACGCTTAAGCCATTATATAACCGCTTCCCTAACCTGGCTGACTTTAAAGCGCAAATTGAAGAAAAGCACCGCCGTTATAACCATACTTACCGCAGTGTAGTAGCTGAAACCTTAGAAAAACAGTATGAAGGCATTCAGGCTTCACAACTTACAAAGCAGAATATTGCCGCCCTGTGGGATGATACTGCGTTTACTGTAACAACCGGACACCAGCTGAACCTGTTTACCGGCCCACTCTATTTTCTGTACAAATTAGTTTCGGCAATTAACCTGGCAAAACAGCTTAAAACAGAATATCCCGGTTACAACTTTGTACCGGTATACTGGATGGCAACCGAAGACCACGACTTTGAGGAAATAAACTACTTTAACTTCCGCGATAAAAAAATAAAATGGCCCCGTGAAAGTGCAGGGCCTGTAGGACGATTGTCAACCGAAGGGCTTGATGCCGTTCTTGATGTTTTCAGTAAGGAACTTGGCCCCGGCAATAATGCTGTATGGCTCAAAGAATTGTTTGAAAATGCCTACCTGAAGCACAACAACCTGACCGACGCTACCCGATACCTTGCCAACGAACTGTTTGGCGAACACGGCCTTGTTATTATAGATGGTGACAGCCCGGAACTTAAAAAGCTTTTTGCTCCGCATATTAAAGAAGAACTCCTTCAACAGACATCGCACCACAAAGTAGCCGAAACTGCTGAACTGCTAAAGGATTATAATATACAGGTAAATCCCAGGGAGGTCAACCTGTTTTACATAGAAAATAATATAAGGGAGCGCATCATTATTCAGGATGGTGTGTATCATATTAACAACACCCAGTTGCAATTCAGCGAAAGCGAAATACTGGACCTGCTGGAAAGCAATCCTGAAAAATTCAGCCCTAATGTAATCATGCGTCCGCTTTACCAGGAGGTTATACTTCCTAACCTGTGTTATATAGGCGGTGGTGGCGAGCTGGCGTACTGGCTGGAGCTAAAATCTTTCTTTGATGCATCGCACGTTTCGTTCCCAATGCTGCTACTACGTAATTCGGTGCTGTTAGCCTCACAAAAACAGGCTGATAAGCTGGATAAATTAAATTTAACCTGGGCAGATATGTTTAGCAAACAGCATGACCTGGTGAATAAGAAAGTACAGTTGTTTTCAGAATTTCAGCTTGACTTTACCGAGCAGAAAGAATTTTTAAAAGCCCAGTTTGCAAAGCTATCTGACATTGAATCAAAAACCGACAGTACATTTAAAGGCGCTGTAAAAGCTCAGGAACTGAAACAGTTGAAAGGCCTTGAGAATTTAGAAAAACGCCTGCTGAAAGCCGAAAAACGCAAACATGCCGAAGAGCTGGAACGTATTACCGAACTGCAAAACGAGTTGTTTCCCGGTAAAAGCTTACAGGAACGTAAAGCCAACTTTTCAGAATTTTACCTGGAACATGACGGCAGACTGCTTAAAAAGCTATTTGAAAGCCTGAAACCGCTGGAACAGGAATTTAATGTGGTAATTATTTAACCGGAGATAAAATAGATTAACTATTTATTAAAAATATTAAATTAAAAACAGTTATTTTTGCGCCAAATTTAAAAACGACTATGGCAACAAACAGGACTTTTACAATGATTAAGCCGGATGGTGTTGAAAACGGACACATCGGTGGTATTCTATCTATGATAACTGAAGCTGGTTTCAGGATCGTATCGCTTAAGCTTACACAACTTACTAAAGCTGATGCTGAAGCTTTTTATGCAGTACACAATGCAAGGCCTTTCTTTGGTGAGCTTGTTGAGTTCATGACTCGTGGCCCTATCGTGGCTGCAATCCTTGAAAAAGACAACGCAGTTGAAGATTTCCGTACACTTATAGGCGCTACAAACCCCGCTGATGCTGCTGAAGGTACAATCCGTAAAAAATATGCTAAATCTGTGGGTGAGAACGCTGTTCACGGTTCTGACAGCGACGAGAATGCTGCTATTGAAAGCGCATTCCACTTTGCAGGAAGAGAGCAATTCTAATATACCTGAACAAACACAATAGAAAATGCCGCTTATTAAAGCGGCATTTTTATTTTATATACTATAGAAACTACCTCAAAACAACTTCCTTTACCACTTCCCTCTTCAGCTCCTCATTTATCATCTTAACGATCTTTTCTTTACCATAGCTTAGTTCTTCACGTAAAACTGCCGATGTAAGCTCTACATACAATGTAGACCCTTTAAGCATTATCTCGCGGGTATAATTATTTACGCCATTGCCCATAAGGCTTTTCCAGGCATCGCGCACGTTAATTTTATCCATACCGGGCTGTAGCCTGTTAGCCTCTATAAATTCCTTAAGCACATCTGCTATAGAGTTATGATCGTTAAGCCTTTTTGCCATTATTTTATAGTAAAAGGTTGTGGTTTTTTATAATGGTATTCCATATCATGGGTGTTTTTAAGCACCAGTTTTTTGTCATTCAACGTTATAATTTCTTCTTTCCATTTGGTATACTGCGTACTGTAGTTTAAGTACATTGTACCATCTACAGAAGTAACTGTAACCTTCTCCCGGCTATTTCCCGTAAGATAAGTACCGTCGAGCTGTGGCATTACTTTTTGTCTGAAACCTTCTTTTCCTTTCAGTTCAAAAAAATCTATTGTTGGGTTTATAGTATACTCTTTTTCACTGCCATCGGGTAATACAGCCGTTTCAATTTCCCAGTAGCCATTAATTTTAGGCAGGTCATTTTCTGTTACGCCACCACAGGAAATTATAATCAGCGGCAGTAAAAGCAGGTATATTTTTTTCATATTTCTAATTGTAATAGAGTTGAGCAAAAATAAGCAATAAACAACTGGCTTCATTAAATTCTTACTCACAGAATTAAACTATTTAATACATTTACAGTCAAAGCCGTAAAGTATAAACATATGAAAAAGTTCCTGTTTTTAATACTGCTTATATTATGTTTGGGTTGTTCTGATGAAAACAATACTCCCGAAACCGCAAATCCACCAATAGAAACAGAGGCAATGTATTTTCCTGACAATGGTTCCACGTATTGGGAAACTAAAAGCGTAGCCAGTTTAAACTGGAATCAGGAACAGTTACAGCCATTACTTGATTATCTGCAACAGAAAAACACGAAATCGTTCATTATACTTGTTAACGGACGGATAATTGTTGAAGAATATTTCAACGGGCACACAGCAACAACCCCGTGGTACTGGGCAAGTGCAGGCAAAACACTTACGGCTGCTGTAACAGGAATTGCAGAACAGGAAGCCCTGCTAAACATTAATGACAAAGTATCTGACTATTTGGGGACAGGCTGGACAAGTGCTCCTCCTGCAAAAGAGAACCTGATAACCATCCGCCACCTGCTAACCATGACTTCCGGATTAAATGATGCACTGGGAGATGATGTTTCGCCTGCCAACCTGCAATATGTAGCAGATGCCGGTACACGATGGGCTTACCATAATGTGTATGTTAAATTACAGGATGTTGTGGCTGATGCAACCGGGCAGTCATGGAATAATTATTTTAATACCAAGCTGCGAGATAAAACAGGAATGACGGGTACCTGGCTGGAAAGTGGCGATGACTTAAGCGTATACTGGAGTACTACCCGAAGCATGGCACGATTTGGGTTATTAGCGCTTAACAAAGGAAAATGGAAACAGGAACAGGTAGTAAACGAAACGTACTTTAATCAGATGGTAACCACATCTCAAAACATAAACAAGGCTTATGGCTACCTCTGGTGGCTTAATGGCAAGGAAAGCTACCACATGCCACAAACGCAGCTACAGTTTAACGGTATGCTTATCCCTACAGCTCCTGCCGATATGTATATGGCTCTTGGCAAAAATGACCAGAAAATTTATGTGATCCCCTCACGGAAAATGGTGGTTATACGGATGGGTGATGCAGCAGATGGTTCAAATTTTGCCCTTTCGGATTTTGATGAAACCCTATGGCAGAAAATAAGTGCTTTAATACAATAAAAAATCCAGGCTTAGCCTGGATTTTTTATTGTATTAATTAAAAGTATACCTAAGATTCACTGTAAATTTAGTGATTTTTGTATGGTCACCCGATCCAATATTATTTATCATGTTACGACTGGTATCATACCTAAATACAATACCATAGGTATTATTAAATGCATACCCAATACCTACATTACCTGAAAAAGCATTTTTTATAGTATATTCATGGCTATTAGCGCTAAAAGCATTATCACCTCTGTACTGCACTCTGTATATATGTCCATATGGCTGTGTAAATCCTACAGCAAGTTCTCCAAATAGTTTATGTTTAGCGCTCAATTGAATATTTTTTCTTGCTCCGAAGCCTATATTGATAAGATTACCTTTAATTTCAGTTGATTCGGTAGTGATAGTGTTGCCGGTATAATATTGATTCTCAACATATCCATTTATTCTCTCGTACTCAATTCTGCCAAAAAATTCGGCATTACTCTTTAAAAGTATCATTGCGCCTTCTATACCAATTGAGGGACTTATAAATGAATCGTTCCCTTCAATAAACGTTGGTCGGTTACTTGTATTAACTGAGAAATTAGTAATATTTGCCCCAGCATATGCTGTCATTACATATTTAATTTTTTTAACTGTTTCGTTAGTATACTCCAATGCTAACCCACCATTACACTGATTGTAATTTCTTATTCGCTCTAATAAATCATCTTTTGTGTAATTTACACGAGAAAAATCACTGTTTTTCTGACCCTCACAGCTTAAATCACTAAATAGCTGCTGCCTGAATAAAATATTCTCTGAAAACAAAATCGGAGTCTTTCTATATTTTTTATATACCAATTGCTTTATAGGGACATTTTTACTTTTAATACTATAAAAATATCTTACACCAAAAGCTCCCTCATAAGAGTAAAGTGTAGCGTCACCCTCAGTCAATACATTCAGGAAAATTGTAAGCTTATCCCACAATGGCTGCTTGTTACTTGTTTCAACAGTGGCAGTTACATCAACATCAACCGTATGTTTTTGTAATTTAAGCTCATTTTTAATACCGTATTCCTTAATCTTCGCAATGTCAATAGGGCTATAAGGACCTGATTGAGAAACGCTAAACTGAACTGTTTCAGGTTTTAAAAAATCTTTAGCTTGTAAATAGCCTTCTACAGTTTCATTATTATTGTTAATGTAATAACCGGATTTTTCCTGTGAATAACTAATCGTGGCAAATAATATTGCCATTACCATTGTAAGGTGCTTCATTAATGTTTGTTTTTGGTTAAATTGGAATGATTACTTAGTTAAATATATATTTTAAATTAAACCCAAACCTGTTAATTTGTGCGGTATAACCTGTATTTGTACTGTTAAAAAATTCGCGGTTGGTTTCATATCTGAAAACAATACCATACTTGTTTTTATAGAGATAGCCTAAGCCAAAATTACCACACACCGCGGTATCAAGATCATTTTTTTCTCCGGGGATATTAGTGTAATTACCACCTTGTTTCAGTACTTCATATTCACGTAGGTCGCCAAACGGGACTGATAAGCCAAAAGCAGCATCTACAAATATCCAGTTGTTTTTATTAAGTTTTAAATTATACCTTGGCCCAATGAATACGTTGGCAACAGTTGTATTTATATCGTAGTACCTTGTAAGTATATCGCCTCCGCCCTGCGGAAAATCCTTTTTTATACTTGCTGAAAAATTTTCGAATTCTGCTTTCGCAAAAACTTCAAAATTGTCTCCCATGAATCGGTAAGCCACCTCTACTCCTAACCCAAATGATAAAGTTTTATCTTCAGCAAACGCAGGATTAAGATTATCAATATTAAAATCGGTATTATAAAGCCCCGCAAAAAGCGCTATGTGAAAACGTGTAATTTTAGCAGTGCTGTTTTGGTAAAACGTTTGACTGGCTCCTTTACATAAATTGTGTTTGGTAAACACATCCCTTAAATCTCCTTCTGTATATTGTAAACGATTAAAGTCATCAGCCACCATGGCCTGACAGTTTACATTGTTTTGCAATTGTTGCCAGAAGATATTATTCTCAGGGTTTCTTCTTGCAGAAGAACGTGTTTTAATATGTTGCAGTTTTTCCGGTACTGTACTATTTCCGGTAGTGTAATAATAGGTTATACCTTCTGTGCTGACATGTGAATACAACGTAGCATCACCTTTTATAATCGTATTTAAAAATAAAGCCTGCCCATCAATATCAAACTTTTTAAACATAAATTCATCCGATATTCCATATTCAATTACATTACCGGTGTCCAGTTTGGAAAAATCGGCCTGATCAGCTGTTTTAAACTCCAGAGCCGACTGGTTATAAAAATCACCTGTTTTAAACAAACCGTCAGTCCTTTGTCCGTCATTAGTTATATAATAACCTTCCTGCTGTTGGGCAAATAGCTTGCCGGCAAAAAAAAATACAATCAGTAATGTAATATTTTTCATAACGGTTGGGTTTATTTAAAGAACGAATCTACAAACTCATATTTATTAAACACCTGAAGGTCTTCAATACCTTCGCCTACGCCTATGTATTTTACAGGTATCTGGAACTGATCAGAAATACCAATAACAACACCACCTTTAGCAGTACCGTCCAGTTTGGTAACTGCCAGAGCGGTAACCTCTGTAGCTGCGGTAAACTGTTTCGCCTGTTCAAAAGCATTTTGCCCTGTTGAACCATCAAGCACCAGCAACACATCGTGCGGTGCATCTTCCACCACCTTCTGCATTACGCGTTTTACCTTTGTAAGCTCGTTCATAAGGTTTACTTTGTTATGAAGACGGCCTGCGGTATCTATAATAACTACATCGGCATCCTGGCTCACAGCGCTTTGCAAAGTATCAAATGCAACCGAAGCAGGATCACTACCCATTTGCTGCTTTACAATAGGCACATTCACCCTGTCAGCCCATATCTGTAACTGGTCAATAGCTGCAGCCCTAAAGGTATCAGCAGCGCCAAGCACTACCTTATAGCCTTTCTTTTTTAGCTGGTAAGCAAGCTTTCCTATAGTTGTGGTTTTACCTACACCGTTTACGCCTACTACCATAATTACATAAGGCTTTTTGTTAGCCGGAATATCAAAGTCGGTAGCTTCGCCGCTATTGGTTTCAGACAGAAGCCCTGCTATTTCATCACGCAATATCTGGTTAAGCTCATCCGTACCCATATACTTATCGCGTGATACGCGCTCCTCAATCCTTTCAATGATTTTAAGTGTGGTATTTACCCCTACGTCTGAAGAAACAAGGATCTCTTCAAGGTTATCCAGCACTTCATCATCTACTTTTGATTTGCCTGCAACAGCTTTGGAAAGTTTTGAAAAGAAAGAGGTTTTTGATTTTTCAAGACCTTTATCAAGTGTTTCTTTCTTTTCGGAAGAAAAGATTTTTTTAAAGAAATTCATTATAGTAGTTTGTCTGTTTGTTTCAGTCGGTAAATATAAAAAATAAAAAAGCTACTTTCTTTGTGTGAAAGTAGCTTTTCTATATATTATGAAGGATAATTATTTCTTCTTAAGAAATGCATCCACTTCTTCAGGAGCCATTACGCTTTCAACAAAAGTATAAGCACCTGACTTAGGAGACTTAACCATTTTGATAGCTTTTGTTAACCTCTTTGAAGCTGTTTGTAACGTTGCAACGGTTTTCTTTGCCATGACTAATAATTATTTAATTTCTTTATGAACAGTCACTCGCTTCAAAACAGGATTAAATTTTTTAATCTCTAGTCTGTCCGGAGTGTTCTTTTTATTTTTAGTAGTGATATACCTTGAAGTTCCCGGTACACCTGAAGCTTTATGCTCAGTACACTCTAAAATCACCTGGATTCTGTTACCTTTCTTTGCCATCTTGCTGTATATTTATACGGTTACCGGAATTATTTAATAAACCCGTTAGCCTTAGCTTCTTTCAAAACTGCAGCAATTCCGTTTTTGTTAATCGTTTTGATAGTAGAAGCGGCTACCCTAAGAGTGATCCACCTGTCTTCTTCAGGAAGATAGAAACGCTTCTTCACTAAGTTTACACTAAATTTTCTTTTAGTCTTGTTCATCGCGTGGGAAACGTTATTTCCAACCATCGCTTTTTTACCGGTAAGGGCACAAACTCTTGACATTATTTCTCGCTTTTATATCGTTATTCAAAATCAGGGTGCAAAGAAAGTAAAAATAAATGTATTACACAAATACAATTAATTAGTTTTTTAAAATTTCTTTATAAATCATTTCCAGCGCTTTATTAGCTGCACGCTCTATTACTTTTTCGCGTGGCTGTCCCAGGTCTAATTTCGCTGTTTCCACTTCTCCTCCAGGCTTTGCCAATGCTATGTAAACAGTACCCACATCAACTGTTGAATCGCCTTTATCAGGTCCTGCATTTCCTGTTGTTGCCAAAGCATAGTCCGCTTTATAAATTCTTTGCGCGCCACGCGCCATTGCTTCGGCAACTTCTGCACTTACTACCGAATGTTCAGCAATTAAATCTCCCCGAACGCCAAGTACATCTATCTTCGATTGTGTATGATACGTTACCGCACTACCCTTAAAATATGCTGATGAACCCGGCACACTGGTAAGCAGCTGTGCTACTTTACCTCCTGTACAGCTTTCGGCAGCAGCTATTGTAAAGCCCTTATCTTTTAGCAGCCTACCTAATATTACTTCAATAGTTTCATCTTCATCATAACCCACTATTATATCGCCTATAATCTCTGCCAGCTTTTGTGTTTCATCGTCAATCGCATTACGCAGCGTAGCTTCATCAGTACCTTTTGCCGTCATGCGCAGTCTTACCCTTCCCGGGCTTGGCAGGTATGCCAGCTTTATAAATTCAGGCAGGCTGTCTTCCCACTGCTCTATACGCTCCGCAATGAGGCTTTCGCCTTGCCCATAGGTTAGCACCGTTTTATGCAGTATGTACGGTCTTTTAAAACGCTCCACAAGCCGCGGCACAATTTCATTATCTATGAGATACTTCATTTCGTAAGGCACTCCTGGCAGCGAAACAAATATAGTATTCCCTTTTTCAAGCCACATACCCGGCGCAGTACCCACTGCATTATGCAGCACAGTAGCTGTAGATGGTACCATAGCCTGATCCTTATTCATCTGGCTGGCCGGACGTTTCATAGCACGCTCTATAAGTTCAATAACATGCGCCTCAACTTCTTCATCCCGAACCAGGTGATCATCAAAATATTCGCAAAGTGTCACTTTGGTAACATCATCTTTAGTCGGGCCAAGTCCACCTGTTATTATTACAACGTCAACACGGTTTTGGAGATACGCCAGCGTGCTCAGTATATGCATACGCTCATCACTTACCGAAAGCATTTCATACACGCCTACACCTATCCTGTCAAACGCTTTGGCTATAAAAGCAGAATTAGTATCAACTATCTGCCCTATAAGTATTTCATCGCCTACGGTTACAACTGCAGCTTTCATATTTTACAGCTCAAAATCTTTTTTTAGTTCTTTTATAGCTTCCTTTACCCTGTGTTTCAGGTTTTTTACTACTTCTTTTATCTCTTTCTTTTTACCTTCTGCCTTTGTCCAGGCTTCTATTGTAAGCACATCTTCATACCCCTGGTCTATACCCAATAAATCAAGTGTAGGCTTTATTTTGTGCGCAGCCTGGTATACGCGTTTATGGTCTTTATCTTTAAATCCTGCTTTAATGTTTTTAAGCTCCGGCGGAACTTCTTCCATAAAAAGCACAACTATCTGCCTGGCAAAATCAGGATCGTTGTCAGACAGCTCATTAACCTTAGATAAATTATATGTTAGCGCCATTATTTTACCTGTATCCTGAATAGTTTCTTTCCTTCAATTGCTCCCTCTAATACATCGCCCGCGCTTACTTTTGCAACACCTTCGGGCGTTCCTGTGAATATGATATCGCCTGTACGCAACGTGAAATACTGTGACACGTAAGCTACCAATTCATCTATTTTCCATATCATGTTTGACGTATTCCCCTGCTGCACGATTTCTCCGTTATTAGTAAGTTCAAAACTAATATTGTTTAAATCGGCAAATTCTCTTTTAGCGATAAAATCCCCCACAACTGCCGATCCGTCAAACGCTTTTGCTTTTTCCCACGGCAGGCCTTTTTCCTTAAGTTTTGCCTGTAGGTCGCGTGCAGTAAAATCAATACCCAACCCAATTTCATCATAGTATTTATGGGCGAATTTAGCATCAATGTATTTACCAACTTTATTGATCTTTACCAGTACTTCCACCTCATGATGCACATCATTACTAAATTCCGGCAGCACAAAAGGAAATTGCTTCTGCACTACTGCAGTATCCGGCTTCATGAAAATTACCGGCTCATCCGGTTTTTCATTTTGTAATTCAGCTATATGTTTGGCATAATTCCGGCCAATGCAAATAATCTTCATTTCCTTATGCCAGTTTATTATTTAACTTCCTGAGCTTTATAGCCGTAAGAACCTTTTTAGTATACAACGGAAAGTCCGCATTCTGAAACCAGCCGTAATAACCAGGCTCCCTGTCCAGCACCTCGCTAACTTTAACCCCTTTAAACTTACCAAAGGTAAATACCTCGTCGCCATCTTTATCTTTAACAATAAAGCCTGCAAAATCAACACTTACTTTTCGCGTTGTATATTCAGAAAGTGATTTTATATCATTTTCAAGATCATCATACCGGTCCAGTTGCGATTTCAATATCTCGTAAGTAGCATTGGTATCCACTTCAGCCGTATGCGCATTTTCAAGCGATTTACCGCAGTAAAACTTATACGCAGCACTCAATGTACGTTCTTCTTTTTTGTGAAAGATAGTCTGCACATCTACCGACACCCTGTTTTTCATATCAAAGTCTACTCCGGCACGCAGCAGTTCTTCTGCCAACAGTGGAATATCAAACCGGTCAGAGTTATATCCTCCAAGATCAGAATCTTTCATCAGGTTATACACCTGGTGCGCCAGTTCTTTAAATGTAGGCTCATTTGCCACTTTCTCGTCGGTTATACCATGAAAAGCAGTAGTTGATGGCGGTATTGGCCTTTCGGGGTTTACAAGCCATGTACGGCTTTCTTTATTACCGTTTGGGTATACCTTAAGTACAGATATTTCCACAATACGGTCTTTACATATGTCAGTCCCCGTAGTTTCAAGGTCAAAGAAACATATTGGGCGATGCAGTTTTAATTCCATAAAAATTTTGTATTACTACAAAGATAGTGGCTAGGCTTTTATAAAAACATATTGCTGTGATTTTATTTAAGGCATAAAACCGTTAAATACTACTTAAGGGCAATCCCATTTAAAATCTGAAGTTGAATACGTTTTCTGCTTATAATCAAAATGCCACCACTCATTTTTATAGGGAACAAAACCCGCCTTTACCATAATTTTACGCAGCAGCTTCCTGTTTTTTCTTGCATTACGCGGGATACTGTCGTTATCATACTGTGACAATTCCGAAAAATCATCAAAAGGATTTCCCATATCAAGTATATTTCCGTCAGCGTCAGCAAGTGTAAGGTCAACTGCTGCACCCCGGTTATGATTAGAACCTTTTCCCGGTGGCGCCACATAACGCGGATTATTTACAATTTCATACATTTTCCGCTGATAACCGTAAGGGCGATAGCAATCATAAATTACCAATTTTAACTCCTTCTCCTTCGCAAGTTCGTTAGCCTCCTGTAATGCCAGAGCAACTTCCGGACGCAGAAAACACCGTGCACAGGGATATACCTGTTGTTTCATGAAATTATCTGCCGTAGCATACGCCATTTTATTAATAATACCCGATGCTTCAAAGTCAACTTCAGCCCATTCGGCAGCTGTTGAGTCTTTTATCTGTACAAACCCGTTATCAGCATAAAATTTTACCGGAGAAACTCCGACACTTATTGCTGAGCATAATATAATAGCTAGAGATAATATGGATATAATTCTGAATACCTTCATATAACACAAATATAAACCATGCTTTTTAAATAACTGTTATAAATAAAACAGCCCCAATTATGGGGCTGTTTGAACAGTATCATTACAGATTAAAAATCCCTGTTTACATCAAAAGCTTCAAGGTAATCAGCTACACGTTTTACGAATGAACCTCCAAGGGCACCATCAACCACGCGGTGGTCATAACTATGCGAAAGGAACATTTTCTGGCGGATGCCTATAAAATCACCCTCAGGTGTTTCAATAACTGCAGGCACTGTACGTATTGCCCCCAATGCAAGTATACCTACCTGCGGCTGGTTAATGAGTGGCGTACCAAACACACTACCGAAAGTACCCACGTTAGTTACGGTATACGTACCGCCTTGCGTATCGTCCGGTTTCAGTTTGCCTGCCTTCGCACGGTTACCAAGATCGTTAACTGCTTTAGCCATGCCTACAAGGTTTAGCTGATCGGCATTTTTAATTACCGGAACTATAAGGTTACCGTTTGGCAGGGCCGCAGCCATACCAAGGTTTATATTTTTCTTTTTGATGATGTATTCACCATCAACCGATATGTTCATTCCCGGGAAGTCTTTAAGCGCTTTGGCTACAGCTTCCATAAATATAGGGGTAAAGGTAAGCTTCTCGCCTTCTCTCTTTTCAAATACATTTTTAACCTTATCCCTCCATTTTACAATGTTAGTTACGTCAACTTCAATAAAGGACTGAACGTGCGCCGATGTTTGTACCGACTGCACCATGTAACCCGAAATCAGCTTACGCATACGGTCCATCTCTACAATCTCATCCTGACCGTTAACCGAAACAGGTGCTGCTTTAGCCGGTTGCTGTGCAGCTTGCGGCTGCGCAACGGCCTGCTGTTGAGTAGAAGCCTGAGGCTGGCTTGTGGCTTGTGGCTGAGAGCTCCTGCCTTTTATATAATCAAGTATATCGTTTTTAGTAACCCTGCCTTCTTTGCCTGTGCCTTTTATCGACTCCAGTTCGGCAAGTGAAACACCTTCTTCCTTGGCTATGTTTTTTACCAGCGGCGAATAGAATTTATCCGAATCGGCAAAGTTTACAGCTGCTGATGTAGTTTCTTTCGCTGCCTCTACCTGTTTTTCAATAACCTCAACATTTGCTGCTGTGGTTTCCTCTTTAGGCGCATCAACCACTACACCGCCTTCGGTTTCAATATAGGCAATGGTCTGCCCTACCTGAACCACATCATTAACCTGGAAAAGTATTTCGGTAAGTGTTCCCGAAACTTCTGACGGCACTTCTGAGTCTACTTTATCAGTAGCAATTTCAAGTACGGCCTCATCAGCCTCAATATGGTCGCCCACATTTTTCAGCCAGTTAGTAATGGTTGCCTCAGCAACGCTCTCACCCATTTTGGGCAATTTAAGTTCAAATTTTGCCATATCGTTAACCTAAAGGTAAAATTAGTGTTTCTGCTTGCGAAATTAATATTTTTTTTGACTTATTACTTTTCCTTCAATAATTATTCTTACGATTTTCTTTACCAGCTTATTACCTGGCCCCTATCGTCACTACTGTTACTGCCGATAATATAATTACATCCTGCCGGCCTTATTTTAAAGGTAACGCATTTTTTATTGCGCTGCATAATCGCTATGATCTCTGCAAATGGCAATAAATCATTGTCCAGTATTACCTCTGCATTTTTATCTCGTGATGGTATTACATTGTGCTCATACTTTGCAATGCGTACTACTTTTTTCTGTAGTTTCTCCTCCAGTATACGGCACAGTTCTTCATTTTTAGAGAACAGGATATAATATTCAACCTCTTTTACAGGATGTTGCTTATTCTTTTTAGCCAATGCAAAAAATGAAGCACCCACCTTCATAAATATCTCGAACACAGGCGAACTCCTGAAATGCTTTTTGTAAAAAAACTGCATCGCTTCACGAAAACGCTGCATGTACAACCCATCCTTAACGGTACTTTCTCCCTTATAATGAATTATTGCCGTAGCACTAAAGTAGTAGTTATGCCAACCTTTTTTAAGAACAGTGTACGACAGGTCAATATCATCACTGTACATAAAACACCCTTCATCAAAACCACCTGCATCCAGGTAAAGCCCGCGCTTCATAAACATACAGGCGCCGGATAGTATATCAACCTTCCCTGTCTGTTCATGTCCCAAGTGTTGCGCATAATATTTATTGAACAGCGAAAAGCCCGGAAACAGCTTATATAATCCTCCTATTTTAGTAGCAGCTACCCAGGGTGTGGGCACACCTCGCTTGCTTTCCGGAAGAAAATTCCCGGTACCGTCAATCATTTGTATTCCCGCCACACCCAGGTCAGGTTGTGTTTCTGCAAAAGCCAGAAGCTTTGTAAAAGTATCTTCTGCAACAACCGTATCCGGATTAAGTATGCATACATAATCACCTTTAGCTGCTGCCACACCAATATTATTACCTTTAGGGAAACCTGTATTTATCTTATTTTCTATAAGATGTACATCAGGAAAATACTGCTTTACCATTGCGCAGCTGTCGTCGTCAGAATTGTTATCCACAACAATAATCTCACCTTCAATACCTTCAAGCGATTTTTGTACACTAAGCAGGCACTGCTGCAAAAACCAGCGCACATTATAATTAAGTATGACAACAGATAACTGCATTTAATTTGATCGTACGGTTTTAAGATTCCACGCAATACAAGATATTACAAGACACTTAATCCTTAGCTTTTATTATTAAAACTGAAAACCAAAGATAGGTATAACAAAATAAAAAAGCGTCCTTAAAGGGACGCTTTTCCTAACTAACTCAAACCATTTATGCAATCTCAATCAATCTTTTTGCTTTTGGCAATGCTTCTTCCCTTTTAGGAAGCGTAAGCTTTAATATACCATCCTGGTATACCGCATTAATATCTTCCTGCCTTACGGTTTCAGGCAGTGTAAATGATCTTTTAAAAGAAGAATATGAAAATTCTTTCTTTGTGAATTTGCCTTCTTCCTGTAGTTTTTCAGCTTTAACTTCAGCCGAAATAGTCAATAACTCATTATCAACCTCAATACTGAAATCTTCTTTTTTAAGCCCTGCAGCCATAAGCTCTACAGTAAAGGCATTTTCTGTTTCACGAATATTTACAGGAGGCACCATTTTGTTAACTAGCTGAGCGCCTCCCGCCCAGTCTTTAAACAGTTCATCCATTACGGCAGGAAATAAAGTGTTGTTTCTTTTTACTAAGTTCATATTATTATAAATTTAGATTAAACCTTAAAATTTGTGTTTTACGATTTACTAATAGTCAACATCTGTTCCAAACAAAAAAATAACGCCATTTTGACATATTAAATGACAAAATGGCGTTAAACATTTTTAAACAGTTTATTTATGCTTTAGGATAAAATCGTTCTCTAACCTCTTTACCTGTTTTAGGGCATTTACCACTGAACTCAGCATAATCAAGCTCAGGATTAAAAACGCTGTCATTTTTCATTGACAGGTAAACTTTATCAAGTATAAGCTCTTTACCGTTAATTGTAGTTGTAACAATATATTTCCCATCTGTTCCATGCTTAAGGTAGAGCTTTTTGCCAGGAAACGAAACCAGGCAAAATTCATATTGTCCGTTTTTCTGCTTATTGCATGTAACCCCATAAGCCATTTTTCGCTGAATGCCGGACAACTCTTCTTTTTTCCCTCCTTTTGTATAAGTAATCCTGTAAATATCAATAGGTTCTTTAGTATGAAGGGTTTTGTTAGCCAGCACATTGGCATCATACACAAAAGTATTGTGATTACGGTTGTGCTGTATGTAAAATAACCTGTGCGGTGCATCGGGCGGTATAGGATATCCTTTTTGGGCATATCCTGAAAGAGTAAAGCAACACGCTATAAAAAGTAAAAATATTTTCATAGATAAGTTAGTTTGATGATTGATTATCATAAAGATAAACAAAAAAAGCATTGCTTAACTATTTTTTAACAACCAACAGATCAGACTGCAAGTAACTCCACTTTAATCTTGATACCTGAAACAAAAAATTTACTTTTGCAGAAAATCAGTAATTGTGAATTATCTTTCAGTAGAAAATATATCAAAGTCGTTCGGCGAGCGCACCCTTTTTGACAACCTTTCCTTCGGCATCAACAAAGACCAGAAGATAGCCTTTGTAGCCAAAAACGGGACCGGTAAAACAAGTATCCTTAAGATACTGACCGGAGAAGATATGCCCGACACAGGACAGGTAGTAGTCCGCAAGGATATTAAAATGGCTTTCCTGAGCCAGGAACCCAATCTTGATCCTGAACTTACTATTGAGGAAAGTATTTTTGCATCGGACAATGAAGTACTGAAAGTTATTGAGCAATACGAAAAAGCGCTTGAAAACCCGGAAGACGAAGAAGCCTATCAAAAAGCTTTTGAGCGCATGGACATGCACAACGCCTGGGATTTTGAAACCCAATACAAGCAGATACTCTTTAAACTGAAGCTGGAGGACCTGAAACTAAAGGTAAAAAACCTTTCAGGCGGACAAAAAAAACGCCTTGCCCTGGCCATAATACTTATCAATAAGCCCGACCTGCTCATTCTTGATGAGCCGACCAACCACCTGGACCTTGAAATGATTGAGTGGCTGGAAAATTATTTTGCAAAGGAAAACATGACACTATTCATGGTTACGCACGACAGGTTTTTCCTGGAGCGTGTGTGCAACGAAATAATTGAGCTGGAAAACGGAAAATTATATCAGTACAAAGGCAATTATTCTTACTACCTTACTAAAAAAGAGGAACGCATAGCAGCCGAAAATGCCAGTATTGATAAAGCGAAAAACCTTTACGTAAAAGAACTGGACTGGATGCGCCGACAGCCAAAGGCACGTACCACAAAATCCAAATCGCGCCAGGATGATTTTTATGTAATTAAAGAAAAAGCACACAGCCGACGTAAAGACCACCAGATAGAACTGGAAATAAATATGGAGCGCATGGGCAGCAAGGTGGTAGAGCTGCATAATGTTTCCAAAAAATTTAAAGACAAAACCATACTCGATAATTTCAGCTATAACTTTAAGCGCGGCGAACGTATAGGGATAATAGGAAAAAATGGTACAGGAAAATCAACCTTCCTGAATATTCTTACCCAAACCCTTCCACCCGATAGTGGTAAAGTAGTAGTGGGCGATACCATAAAAATTGGCTACTATACCCAAAGCGGCATTAACCCGAAACCGGAGCAGAAAGTTATTGATGTTATTAAAGAATTTGGCGAATATATTCCGCTTGCAAAAGGCCGCATCATATCGGCAGCGCAATTACTGGAACGCTTTCTTTTTGACCGTAAGAAACAATATGACTATGTAGAAAAGCTGAGTGGAGGTGAACTGAAACGCCTATACTTGTGTACCGTTTTAATTCAGAATCCCAATTTCCTGATATTGGATGAACCGACTAACGACCTTGATATTGTAACGCTTAATGTGCTTGAAAGCTTCCTGCTGGATTACCCCGGATGCCTGCTTGTAGTATCACACGACAGGTATTTTATGGATAAGATTGTAGACCACCTTTTCGTTTTCCGAGGTGAGGGAGAAATTGAGGATTTTCCCGGCAACTATAGTGATTTCAGGACATATGAAGACAGTGCAGAACCTGCAAAAGAGGAAACCAAAACAAACAATGCCGACAAAAAATCTTGGAAGCAGAATAATGTAAAAGCAGGACTTACGTTTAATGAACAGAAAGAATTCCAGAAGATAGAAAAAGATATTAAGGACCTGGAAAAACAGAAAGAGGATATTGAAAAGCAATTTTCTGACGGGTCAATAGCCGATGCCGACATCGCTAAAAAAGCAGATGAGTTACAGAAAGTAATATCTGATATTGAAGAAAAAACAGAGCGTTGGTTCGAGCTCAGCGCCAAGATGGAAGGGTAACGCAGTTGCAGTTTTCAGTCGTAGTAAAAACAAACAACCAGATGCCAAAACAATCATATACCAATTTCCTTTGGAACTCAGTTAATGCGCACGGGGTGCATTCGCCTTTTGTATTTAGTTTTTTCTCAAGATGCTTTTATTCCAAAACGCCAAAACTTACTGACGGAGATTATAAATCGCTTAACAAAAGTGTTGATTACAAAACTGCTGAATTACTTTTCCGCATCATTAACTGCTCCCGGTCATCAAAACTATTTGTATTAGGAAAAGACGCCGCCGATGTTACAGAAATGCTTCGTAAGCTTGGTAAAATGAACAATATGCAATTGTGGTTTTTTTCTCCGCTTGCCCCAATTCCGGGAGGTGCCGA
>JBQGDS010000256.1:0-3356 GCA_052039185.1 Flavobacterium sp. | reverse complement strand
TATATTTGATTTTAAGGCGAAAGATGGTGTGATTACGCAGGAAGCTAAAACAGAACTGCAAAAGTGGTACCTGAATGATAAAGGGCTTAGCACTATGCAGGAGATCCTTTTACTGCTTGAAAATGTCGATAACGTAAAAGTATAAATTTCTAAAAACCTAGCACAGCTCCCATGATAGTGATCTTATCAGATGTTGACATGCGGCCGGGATTACATCCGGGTTTGCCTTCTGGTATCGGTTTGTTTATTGTTTTGTAATACTCCACCCATGCCAGGAAAAATGCATTGGTGCCGGGTTGCTTATAGGTCATGGAGTACAGTTTAAAGAAAGGCTTGCCACCATTGGCAAACATAAAAGCATCGTATATAAGTTCTGAACAATAGTATTTATTATTGTTGTATACATACTCATCATCATAAAGCACGCCAAGCTGCTTTAATGAAAAATCAATAGCCGGTTGTATAAGCCGGCTATATTGTTTTTTAACCCGGCCTATATACATAGGCTTGTTAGTGTTTTTTGAGAATTGTTTCAGTGTACTTAGCCGTACAGCCTTTCCTGCAGCCTCTATAATATAAACAGTATCGTTACGATGATATACCATACCCATATGGCTAAAGTCATTGCCCTTGTAACCTTCGGTTACGGCTTCAATAGCATCACATAATGGGCCACAGTCCATATCCTGAAAAAGCAGGTCGCCATCCTGTAACTTAACTTTTTGAGAAAAAGTAAGTAGAGGAAATAATAATAATACTATATATAGCAGTTTTTTCATTCGTCGGTTTGTACCGATGCCTCAAACGCATCAGGTGTAATAGCGTTATCAACCGAATATTCACCAATTTTTGTGCGGCGCAAAGCAGTTAAGTGCGCGCCGGATTGTAGTGCAGCGCCAAAATCATACGCCAGTGAGCGGATGTAGGTACCCTTGCTGCAAACCACCCTGAAATCTATTTCGGGCAATGCAATACGGGTAATTTCAAATTCATGAATGGTAATCTTGCGTGAAGCAATTTCTACTTCTTCACCTTTACGGGCATGTTCATACAGGCGCTTTCCATCTTTTTTTATGGCCGAAAAAACAGGCGGCTTTTGGTCTATTTCACCTGTAAACTGCGGGAGTGTCTGCATGATGAGGTTTTCATCGATATGATCAGTCCCAAAAGTTTCGTTCACCTCTGTTTCCAGATCGTATGAAGGGGTAGTGGCTCCTACATGAAAAGTTCCTGTATATTCCTTTTCCATACCCTGAAGCTCCATTATACGCTTGGTAAACTTACCGGTACATATAATAAGTAATCCGCTTGCAAGCGGGTCAAGCGTGCCGGCGTGGCCCACTTTTATTTTTTTCAGGCCTAAATGTTTTTTCAGGCTCCATTTTATTTTATTCACGGCCTGGAATGAGCTCCAATGCAATGGCTTGTCTATCAGCAGCACCTGCCCTTCCTGAAAATCTTCCGCTGAAATCAATGTAGTATTATTTGTAAGTTGTAAAGTAAGCTAAAAGCAGTGCGCCGGCAATAATCCTGTACCAGCCCCATGGCTTAAATCCATATTTTTTAATAAGCCCTATAAAGCCTTTTATAGCAATTATAGCCACAACAAAAGCAATCACATTCCCCATAAGGAACATCTTCAGGTTGTCGCTATTCTGCATCAGCAGTTCATAACCTTTCAGCTGGCTTTGCTCGTAGGTTTTCAGTAATAGCGAGTATGTTGTAACGGCAAGCATGGTAGGTACTGCAAGAAAAAACGAAAATTCAGCAGCGGTTTCGCGCGTCAGGCCCTGCTGCATACCACCAATAATTGAGGCTGCTGCACGGCTGGTGCCCGGCATCATGGCAAGGCACTGCCAAAAGCCTATACTCACAGCCTTTTTTATTGAAATCTCCTCCTCTTTATGTACAACAGGATTTTTAAAGAAGTTATCGATAAATAATAGCACAACACCACCCAGTATCAATACTATTGCAATAGGGATAGGGTTGCCCAGTACGGCATCAATCATATCATCAAAAAGATAGCCGAGTAATAGCGCAGGCACTACTGCACACGCCAGCTTGATGTAAAATCCTATACGGCTGAAATCAAAGAATTTTTTCCAGTACAAGGCCACAACGGCAAGTATTGCCCCAAACTGTATGGAAACCTGGAACAGTTTTACAAAATCATTTTCCTGGATGCCGTAATAGGAACTGGCAAATATCATGTGTGCGGTTGACGATATAGGTAAATACTCGGTCAGGCCTTCTATGATTGCCAGGATGATGGACTGTATAAAATCCATTATTTAGTGTTTTTTGCAGGTTTTACTTTCGTATCGGTATCGGGTGTGGCAGGCCTGTCCACTTCGGTAGGAATAGTTGCCGACGGATTTTTAAGTATAGAGTAAATGGTAATACCAAATCCTATAAGCACTACAGTAGGAGCCAGCCTTATCCTGCGGAAATTAAATATCTCCGGGTTAAAAACATTAGGATCATCACTGCCGCCACCTGACATCAGGATAAAGCCAAGTGCAATTACCGCAAGGCCTATTAAAAGTATTTTATAATTAACCCTTTCAAAAAGGAAATGGGTGTTTAATTCGTTGTTGTTTTTCATCAGTCTATTATCTAACTTCTATTAATCTTAAATCTAGTAAAGGTCATCCGTCCTTAAATTCAGGAAACGCTGTGTTGCAAAAAACGTGCTTATCATGGCAATAATAATTCCGAAGCCAAGCACCCCTGCCAGTACAATAGCTGTAGGTACCCAGTCTTCCCAAATTTTAAGCACGGGGAACTGCCCGTCCAGCCAGTACACCAAGTACACCCGTGCCGCAATGCTCAGCAGCGCGCCAATGAGCCCCAGCCTTATACCTTTCCATATATACGGCTTACGGATAAAAGATTTTGTTGCGCCTACCATCTGCATTGTTTTAATGGTAAAGCGGTGCGAATAAATGGAAAGCCTCAGGGCACTGTTTATAAGCAGCATAGCTACTACGGCAAGGACACCGCTCAGTATCAGTATCCAGAAGGTTATTTTTTCAATATTGTCGTTAGCCATGTCAACCAACACATTATCATAAGTAATATCACCCACCATAGGGTTGGCGCGTAGCTTAACTTCAATATCTTTTATCTTGTCTTTTTGTACGTAATCGCCTTTCAGGTGAATGTCGTATGATGCCGGCAGTGGGTTTTCTCCCAGGAACGACATGTAATCATCGCCCACAATATCCTTATTGTTTGCGGCAGCATCTTCTTTCGATACGAATTTATAGTCCTTAACATAACCTGCATTCTTGAGCTCTTCGCCAAAAGCAGTAAACACGCTGTCATTGGCTTCGCTCTTAAAATAGACTGAC
>JBQGDS010000255.1:0-2529 GCA_052039185.1 Flavobacterium sp. | reverse complement strand
AAAAACGGTTTATATAAAATAAGCTACTTTACACCTGCAAGCATTAAAGCTTTTTGATAGGTTTGCTCATAATTCTGAGTTAGGTATTTCGGTATGAAGTTTTCCCTTGGGGTGCCGTTTATGTTGTACATTTCTTCTGCAGGAATACAATAACTTATATTGGTATTCTTAGCCCTGAATGTGTAAATAGCACCCAGCAGTCCAGCCATTTTTGTGCCAACAGTCGTGCTGCGTTTCATAGCATCAAGGCCTATAACCATACCCTCGCCCATGCTGCCCGTCCAGTAGCCTGCCATAACTAAAAGCTTATTTTTGTATAGGGTTTTCCTTGGTAATACATATTCTACCCATGAGCGTACAGTACCATATTCTTTTTCGTGTATTACATGTTTTTGGTAGGGCAACTCCTTATTCGTAAATCGGCCCATAATTGCACGTGCAACGGTTGTATTACCACCCGATGGTGTATCCGTTAAATCCAGAATGATTGATCTGGTATTTATAAGACTGTCAAGGGCTGTGTCAAATTCTCTTATAAGATCATAGTTCCAAAGGCAATTATTTATTTTTATATACCCTACGTTGCCCGTGAGAATTTTAAAATTCAGTAGTGCTTTGTCTTCAGTTGTGGTTTCGCGATCAGGGTAATAAGTCTTTTCTTTGCCGTTTTCTAATACAGTAATTTCACGCGGTGTATCATACTTTCCGGCAAATAACATATTTACAGCATACAGCTGCATTGCTTCAGTATAATTATTGGTAGATTTAGGCAGGAAAATATCTAATTGCGGAAATATATCTTTACCGTTAAACTTTATAAGTTCTGCACCCGGTTTTAATCCTGCTATTTGTGCTTTTGAATTATTCCGTACATCAGCAATATAATACCTCCCCTGTTTTATTTCAGCATAAATATCCGAACCGCTTGGTATTATCCTGTTAGAATCTGTAAAATTATTTTGCAAGGTTACATGTCCGTTGTGCAATTCATTAACTATCTTTTCAAGTAATTTGGTAAATTCATAATCGCTTGTAACTTTGGCTGCCTGTGGCTGATAAATAGTTTTAACTTTTATCCAGTCAATACCCTGCTCTTCAAAATAGGCATAGTGATTATTGTAGTCATTCCAAAATTCAAGAAAATCCTCTTCGTATTTATTCTGGGCAAAGGCCTGAAAGCATACGAACAATACAACTACAATACTCCTGAATTTCATGATATGGCATTTCTTACAAATGTAAGATAATCGCAATACTATGCAAGTTTATCAAGTACCGACTTAAGGTCAACAGCATTATCAAAAAAGCCTGCCCACAGGTCGCCTTTTTTCTTTACACGTTCAGGAAGGGTTTTTATATTATAATTTTTAAGGTCAAATTTTTTGTCGTCCAGTTCTTCCCAGTCCAAAGGTGTACTTGCAGTTGCTCCTTCACGCGGACGAAGCGAATAGGCACTTGCCATGGTTTTGCCTTTACCATTCTGTAAAAAGTCGAGATACACCTTACCTACCCTGTTTTTTGGCATGCGTTCCAGGCTGGTAATTTTAGGCAATGCCTTGTTTACCGCCTGGCTTATCAGGTGCGAGAAATCACGCGTTTGTTCATAAGTGTACTTCGGTTTTACAGGAATAAAAACATGAAGCCCTTTACCGCCTGATGTTTTCAGGTACCCCTTTATGCCAAGTCCATCCAATATCTCTTTTACTTTTTTAGCTGTTGTAAGCAAATCTTTAAGTGACGCTTTATTGGGATCAAGGTCAAAAATTATATAATCAGGATTGTCCAGGCTTCCTACCCTGCTGCTCCACGGGTTAATTTCTATACAGCCCAGGTTAGCCATATAAATAAGTGTTTCCTTGTCATTACAAACAAGGAACTCTATATCCTCATCAGTAGAATCGGAATGTATTATTTCCGTCTCAGCCCAATCCGGTGCTGATCCTGCTACATTTTTCTGGAAAAAGCCATCGCCCGCAATACCGTTAGGCGTACGGCGCATACTTTGAGGCCGTCCCTGTAAATAAGGCAGTATCCATTCGGCCATTTTATCGTAATAATTGATGACATCGCCTTTAGTGTAGCCTTCGTCCGGCCAGAATATCTTGTCAAGGTTAGTAACCTCTACTTTCTCAGTATCCCATCCCTTATCTGATGATTTAGGTGCAGTTTTTTTAGTCGTTGTTTTTTTAGCTACTGATGTTTTATTTTCGCTAGACTTAGGTTTCGTTTTAGTTTTACTTTTACTTTCAGTCTTAGCTTTCACATTTTTCTCTTTTACCTTTTCATCCATAACCACATCATTTGTATCCATAGCTTTTTCCCTGCTAACATCTTTTGGGTCTTTATCATTACGGAGGGCAATAAACACGGGATGGCGAAGGCTGCCGGTTTCTGTCCATTCCGTATATTTTATTTGTGCTACCAGTTCCGGCTTTATCCAGTGTGCGCCCGGTTCTTTGGGCTTTGTTGCAAACGGATGTGTTTTTTGTTCCAGCTTTTTTAATTTTGTGTACATATCTTTTAATGATT
>JBQGDS010000254.1:0-14580 GCA_052039185.1 Flavobacterium sp. | reverse complement strand
CCGCACCGTTTACCACATCAACCCTTCAGCAGGAAGCAGCAAGGAAACTTTACTTTCCGGTGGGTGTAACCATGATGCTGGCACAAAGGCTGTATGAAGCGGGGCTTATAACTTACATGAGGACAGATAGTGTGAACCTGTCTCAGGAAGCTATGGGCGCTGCGCAGGATGAAATTACCCGTTCATATGGTAAGGAGTTTAGCCATCCGCGTAACTATGCTACCAAAAGTAAAGGGGCGCAGGAAGCGCACGAAGCCATACGCCCTACCGATATGTCAAGGCATACCGTAAACATTGACCGCGACCAGGCAAGGCTTTATGACCTGATTTGGAAAAGGACAGTAGCATCTCAAATGAGCGATGCCCAGTTGGAGCGTACCAATGTAAAGATTAAGGCTAATAACCATAATGAAATATTTACTGCATCAGGCGAGGTGCTTATATTTGAAGGCTTCCTTAAAGTGTACCTTGAAGGCAATGATGATGAAGATGTGGAACAGGAAGGCATGCTGCCGGCACTACGCGTAAATGAGCAGCTCCTTAATAATTATATAACAGCAACCGAACGATTTTCAAGGCCGCCGGCACGTTATACCGAAGCAGCACTGGTTAAAAAGCTGGAAGAGCTTGGTATAGGCCGTCCGTCAACCTATGCACCTACAATCTCAACGATCATCAACAGGAATTATGTTGAGAAAGGGAGTTTTGAAGGGCAGGAGAGACAATACCGCCAGCTTACGCTTAAAGGTGGTGCGGTATCTGAACAGGGACTTACAGAAAATGTAGGCTCAGATAAAGGCAAGCTTGTGCCCACCGATATAGGGATCATAGTAAATGATTTCCTTGTAAATCATTTCGAGACAATACTAGATTATAATTTTACCGCTAAGGTAGAACAGGATTTTGATGAGATAGCTTCGGGTAACGAAGACTGGACTAAAATGATGAATGATTTTTACGGGCATTTTCATCCTACAGTTAAAGATGTGGAGAAGAATGCTGAAAGGGAGTCAGGTGAGCGTATACTGGGTATTGATCCTAAATCAGGCAAGTCGGTAAGTGTGCGTTTGGGTAAATTTGGCCCTATGGCCCAGATTGGCGATGCTGACGATGAAAATAAGCAATTTGCAAGCCTTATGCCTGAGCAAAATATAGGTACTATAACTCTTGATGAAGCATTAGGGTTGTTCCAGCTGCCAAAAGCGCTGGGTACATACAAAGGCGAAGAGGTTGAAGTAAACAATGGCCGTTTTGGCCCATACATTAGGTTTGGCAAAATGTTCATCTCACTTCCTAAAGGAGAAGATCCGCTTGATGTGACTTTTGAGAGGGCTAAAGAGTTGGTTGATGAGAAAGAGCAGGCCGATGCACCGATAGGTTATTATGAAGAGCTGCCGGTGCAGAAAGGTGTGGGGCGTTTCGGGCCTTTCATTAAGTGGAATGGCATGTTTATCAACGTGAGCAAAAAATATGATTTTAATAATCTGTCCCAAGCCGATATTGAAGCACTTATTGAAGACAAGCAGCAAAAGGAACTTGACAAGGTAATACATAACTGGGAAGCTGACGGCATACGTGTTGAAAAAGCACGTTGGGGGCGCTCGGTTATACTTAAAGGTAAGACCAAAATAGAGCTTGGCAAAGATATAGATGCTGTCCAGCTGACACTGGACCAGGTAAAACAAATGATTGAAGCTAAGGCGCCGGCTAAGAAACCTGCAGCTAAAAAAGCAGCGGCAACAAAAAAAGCTACGGTTAAAAAGAAATAATATATGGTGTTTGATTTTTTACAACCTGTAGAAACAGAAATACTCGAGTATATCGACGGGCTTTCAATGCAGTCACTTGGCAGGAAGGTAGTATTCCATACAGCAAATGAATTTCCTGAGATAGCTAATATCTCAATTGCTTTAATTGGTGTTTTGGATAACAGGGGAGCTGAGGAAAGGAAAGATCATGTACACCTTAATTATATACGAAAGCAATTTTACAGCCTTTTTCCGGGTAACTGGGATAAGGTAATTGCCGATCTTGGCAACATAACAGCAGGCGATTCAGTTCAGGACACCTATTATGCACTGAAAAATATTTGTGCTGAACTTATGCGAAACGGCATTATACCTATAGTAATAGGTGGTACGCAGGATTTAACCTACGCTATGTACAGGGCTTATGATGCTATGGAGCAGATGGTAAACCTGGTGGCAATTGACAGTAAGTTTGATTTTGGTAAACAGGATGATGCTATTTCTGCACAGTCCTATTTAACAAGGATAATTGTAGAAGAGCCTAATAATCTTTTTAACTATAGTAATATAGGTTACCAAACGTACTATAATTCGCAGGAAGAGATAGATTTGATAGAAAAATTATTCTTTGATGCATACCGTTTGGGTGAAGTTTGTGCAAATCCTGCCGTAGCAGAGCCGGTTTTTAGAGATGCTGACCTTGTAAGCCTTGATCTTACCTCTGTAAAATCAAGCGATTCAGGCAATTTAGTTAATTTTATCCCAAATGGTTTTAATGGTAAAGAAATTTGTACATTAGCGCGCTATGCCGGGATAAGTGACAAGATTACCTCATTTGGTATTTTTAACCACAATAATACCCGTCAGGAATCCGTTCTGATAGCCCAGATAATCTGGTATTTTATTGAAGGAGTGCATTACCGTTCCAACGAATACCCATTTGGCAGTAAGGAAGATTATATACGATATATAGTCCCGATGGAAGATGAGGAACTGGTGTTTTATAAGAGTGACAGGACAGAGCGCTGGTGGATAGAAATACCTTTTGTGTCGGGTGCTAATAATAAACTCAAAAGAAATACGTTGTTACCATGTATTTACGAAGATTACGTAGGCGCATGTAATAATGAGCTTCCGGAGAGATGGTGGAAAGCACAGCGGAAAAACATAATTTAAACAAATTGTTACAAAATAACTATCAAATTGCCTTATAAGGTGCTGATTGACTTTTTGTTTAGGTTTTTTTATTAAAAATATTGTTTTTTTCAAAATAAATAAATAGGTTTACGCCCTTAAAAATAGAAGTACATAAATAACCCAATTTTATATGAAGAAGCTCATTGCATTAACAGCAACTTTATCATTTTTAATTAGCTGTGGTTCCAGTGACCGTGGGGAGCTGGTAGGTGTTAGAGGAAAAAAGTGGAGGCCGGAAAAGCCTTACGGAATGACTCTTGTGCCGGGTGGCGCTTACATCATGGGTAAGTCTGATGACGACCTTGCCAATGTTCAGGATGCTCCTACCAAGACCGTTACTGTGCGTTCATTCTATATGGACGAGACAGAGATTACCAACAGTGAGTATCGCCAGTTTGTTGAGTGGGTTAAAGATTCTACAATCAGGACAAGGCTTGCAATTCTTGCTGATGAGGTGGGTGAAACCGGAGGCGAAGGCAAAAAAGAAGGTATTGCCCAGTATGCTTTTAAAGATCAGGATACTACTAAGCAGTCGGCTTATGATAAGTATATGTACGAGAACTACTACAGTGTAGGTACAGATGATGATCCGTATGCGGGAAGAAAACTTAATAAGAAAGTGAAGCTTATTAAGGATCCTCAGAAATATCCGGATGAGTATTATGTTGAAGTAATGGACTCATTATATCTTCCTGCTTCAGAATCATATAATGGGCAGAGAACTATTGATGTGACTAAGCTGAAGTTTGCTTACGCAGAAATGGATATTGCTGCTGCAGCAAAAGATAAGTCTAAGGCTACAAGGACTAAAAGAAGTAAGTACATGAGAAAAGAACAGGTGGAGGTATATCCTGATACAACTGTTTGGATCAAAGACTTTGCTTATTCATATAATGAGCCTATGCATAATGACTATTTCTGGCACCAGGCTTACGGAGAATATCCTGTAGTAGGTGTTACATGGACTCAGGCTAAGGCTTTCTGTGCATGGAGAACGCTTTATAAAAATGCATTCAACAAGTCTAAAAACCGCGCCCAGATAAACTCTTTCCGTCTTCCTACTGAAGCTGAATGGGAATATGCTGCAAGGGGTGGCTATGAATCGGCTACATATCCTTGGGGTGGGCCTTATACTAAAAATGACAGGGGTTGTTTCCTTGCTAACTTTAAGCCAAACAGGGGTGATTATGCTGCTGATGGCGCCCTTTATACTGTAGAGGCTGATTCATTCGATCCTAACGAATATAACCTTTACAACATGTCCGGTAACGTGGCGGAGTGGACTAACTCGTCTTATGATGCATCTTCTTATGAGTATGTTTCTACAATGAACCCTAACGTTCCGGATGCTAAAAACAAACGTAAAGTAACCCGTGGCGGTTCTTGGAAAGATGTTGCCCTTTTCCTTCAGGTAAGTACAAGAGACTGGGAATACCAAGATTCTGCAAGAAGCTATATCGGTTTCAGGACAGTTCAGGATTACATGGGTACGCAAAACACAGGTACCAACTAATTTAGCTTAACCAACTCTATTTGAATATTTAAATTAACTTAACTAAAAACTAAAAATTATTTTTATTATGGCACTACCTAAAAAAGTTATGAATTTCGCCTATGGTATGGGTGCAGCAGTTGTAATCATTGGAGCTCTTTTCAAATTGATGCACTGGCCTGGAGCTTCTGCGATGCTTATCATCGGTCTTGGTGTTGAGGCGTTAATTTTCGGACTTTCGGCTTTCGACCCGGTAGAAAAAGAACTTGACTGGTCATTAGTATATCCTGAACTTGCAGGTGGCGAGGCTAAGAAAAAAGAAGCTAAAAAAGAAAACCCGGCTGAAGCACAAGGTTTACTTTCTCAAAAATTGGATAACCTTCTTAAAGAAGCTAAAATTGACGGTGCACTTATGGAAAGCCTTGGTAACAGTATCAAGAATTTTGAATCTGCTGCTAAAGGTATATCTCCAACTGTTGATTCAATTGCGTCTCAAAAGAAATATAGCGAAGAAATGTCAATGGCTGCAGCTCAGATGGAGTCTCTAAACAGCCTTTACAAAGTTCAGTTGGAGAGCGCATCTCGTAATGCTGAAGCTAACAAAGAAATTGCTGATAATGCTGCTAAACTAAAACAGGAAATGGCTGCTATGACACAAAACATTGCTTCACTTAACAATGTTTATGGTGGTATGCTTTCTGCAATGGGTAACAGAGCCTAATTAGTATTTAACTCATAAAACAAAGAACTAATTAGAAAATGGCAGGAGGAAAATTAACCCCTAGGCAAAAGATGATTAACCTGATGTATCTGGTTTTCATCGCAATGTTGGCACTTAACATGTCGAAAGAAGTACTTTCAGCTTTCGGCCTGATGAACGAACAATTTGAGTCTTCTAACGTAGAAGCAACTAAAAATAACGAATCACTTTATACTGCTTTGTCTTTAAAGGCTTCTGAAAACCAGTCTTTCGCGGCTGCAAAAGCTTTATCTGATAAAGTAAAAGGTGTGTCTCAGCAATTCTATACTTATATTGAGAAGCTGAAAGGTGATATCACTAAAGACATTGAAAAGGAAGATAATGGAAAACTTCCTTATGAAGCAATGGATAAAGGTGACAAGATTGACGAACAATGGTTTGAAGGCGACGGTTATTCTGCAAAGGGTAAAGAGATCGTAGCTGCTATCGAAAAATACAAATCAGATATGAAGTCGGCAATCGGTAATGATGTGAAATATCGCGCGATTATTACTGAACTTGATAATAAATTCAGTACTGCTGACGTTAAAGATGGTGAAGGTGTAACTAAAAAATACCTTGATTATCATTACAAAGGGTTTCCTTCAATAGCTTCATTAACTAAACTTTCTGCAATGCAGAACAATGTTAAAGTTATGGAAGCTAACGTTTATAACCTTGCTCTTGGTAAAGCGGCTGTTGAAGCTACTTCAATGAAGAACTATACAGCTATTGTTGTTCTTGATAAGAATGCTTATTTCCAGGGTGAGCAGGTAACTGGTAAAGTTGTTCTTGGTAGGTATGATGAAAATACTAAGCCAACGTCATTCCAGGGGCCTGGTAAAATTGACCCTGCAACAGGTCAGGCTGTTATTAATATGACTGCCGGTTCTGTTGGTGAGCAGTCAATCGCAGGTACATTTAACTTCCTTGAAGATGGTAAAAATGTTCCTTTGAAATTTGAAGGTAAATATGTTGTAGTACCAAGGCCTAACTCTGCCACTATATCTGCTGATAAGATGAATGTTGTTTACCGTGGTGTACCTAACCCAATATCTGTATCATTTGCAGGTGTGTCAGCTGATAAAGTTAAAGCTTCAGCTCCTGGTATGCGTGCAGGTTCAAAACAAGGGCAGTACATTCTTAGCCCAGGCGCAGGTAATGAAGTTGTAATTAATGTTACAGCTACTCTTCCTGACGGTAAGAACGTTTCTGATAAGAAGGCATTCCGTATTAAAGGTCTTCCTGCTCCAACAGGTAAGATCAGGGGAGAAATATCTGCTAAAGGCTCTAAATCAAACCTTGAAGTATGTACAATCTCAGCTGATATGGAAGATTTTGATTTCCCTGTTAACGTGAATGTAACTGAGTTTACAATTAAAGTTCCCGGCCAGCCTACTATTAAGGTTAGCGGTAACAAAATGGATTCAAGGGCTAAATCTGCTATTGCTAAAGCGGGTAGAGGTGACCTTGTAGTGATTGATAACATCAAAGCTACTTTTGTAGGTATCGATCAGCTTCCAAAAAGAATTTCGCCTTGTACTTTCGAGGTTCAGTAATAATTTAATTTACAAAAAGGATATACAATGAGTAGGAAGATTTTTTCATTAATGGTTTTCTTCAGTCTGGTTTCATCTGCTGCTTTTGCTCAGTCAAACCTGCTGAATGCCAAATCTCCGGATCAGATAGGTAAAAAAACCGCTGCCCAGGATTCACTGGATAATGATAAACCACTTCCATATGGATATGTGGGTGACAGGGACATCTTACTTGGCAGGAAGGTTTGGGAGATTATTGACCTTAACCAAAGGGTAAACTTCCCTATGTATTTTCCTGTAGAAGACAATCTTGGTCCGGACAGAAAGCCTCTTTATGATGTATTAACTACGGCTATACGTGAGGGTAAGATCGCTGAAGTTTTCGACGACAGTTATTTTACTACTAAAAAGACTTTAAAGGATATAGAAACTTCATTAACACTGGTAGATACAACTGATGCCGGTAGGGATGAAATGAACACTGATATTAAAGCGTATAAGAGCGGTAAGAAAAAAATATCTGAAGAGTATATCAACCGTACTGATATAAAAGCCATTGACGTGGCAGGTTATGAAATACTTGGTTACTGGTATTTTGACAAGCGCCAGGGAGAGCTTAAATACAGGATGCTTGGTATTGCGCCAATCGTACCGGATGTTTATACAATGAACAAAGAGGAGAAGGATTATATCCGTATCTTCTGGGTGTACTTCCCTGCTGCCAGAGATGTGCTTCACAAAGCAAAAGCTTTCAACGAAGAGAACTCGGCTATGGCTATCACGTTTGACCACCTTCTTAATTCAAGACGTTTTAACGGTACTATAATTAAAGAAGAAAACGTATATGGCGACAGGCTTATTGAAGAATACCTTAAGGATAATGCCCAAATGCAGCTTTTAGAATCGGAGCGTATCAAAGATAAGATCCGTAACTTTGAGCAGGATATGTGGAATTACTAATCCGTATACTTTAAAACATAAAAACTCTTACCATTACGGTAAGAGTTTTTTATTTATACTATGAAAGATTATATTATTGTTGGCTCAGGAATAGCAGGTATCAGTTTTGCCGAGACCGCTTTTAAAAACGGGAAGAGCTTCGTTGTGATTTCAGACGAATCTCAAAACTCAAGCCGTGTTGCAGGTGGAATTTACAATCCTGTTATTGTAAAACGGCTTAGTATGCCGGCAAACGCAGCGGATCATATGGCTTATATTGAGCCGTTTTATGCTCGAATTGAGTCAAGGCTTCAACTTCAGTTTATGTTTCCGCTACCGCTTTATCGTAGGTTTACCTCTGTTGAAGAACAAAATGACTGGTTTACAGCTGCCGATAAACCAGGGCTTTCGGAATTTTTGTCGACTGCGATTGTGAGGAAAAAATATGATTTTCTTTCATCACCATTTGGCTTTGGAGAAGTTTTGCGTACCGGGTATATGGATACAGTAAAATTTATTGAGAGTTATAGTCAATTCCTTGCAAATACTGACTGCTTGGTGAAAGCACGTTTCGATTATGATGCCCTGACTATTGAGGATAGTAAAGTAAACTATAAAGATATTACAGCCAAGCATATCATTTTTGCAGAAGGTTTCGGGATACATAAAAATCCTTATTTTAATGATTTGCCGTTAAATGGTACAAAAGGGGAGTTGTTGCTTATCAAAGCGCCCGGATTGAACCTGAATGCTATTGTAAATGCAGGAATTTTTATTCTTCCAATCGGTGATGATCTTTATAAAGTAGGTGCTACCTATGAATGGACAGATAAAACCAATACGCCGACTGAAACAGCCAAAATTGAATTACTTCAGAAACTGGAAGAAATCATGACTTGCCCTTATGAGGTTATTGAGCATTATGCAGGCATACGCCCCACAACTAAAGACAGAAAAGCACTGGTAGGTACCCATAATGAATATGATAATGTCCATTTGCTTAACGGCTTGGGTACACGTGGTGTTATGCTCGGCCCGCCAATGGCTAAACAACTTTATGATTCAATTGAAAATGGTGTGCCTTTAGATAAAACGGTTGACCTGAACCGGTTTAGGAATTGATGCGGTCTTTCCAGTTTTTGTCATAACTGATAAAAAAGTTTATCCATATATTACGGGATACACGCATAATTACCGGCATGAAAATTACTAATGTTGCCACAATGGCAATAAATGCTGTTTTAAGACCGGTTTCCATAAAAAAATAGGTTATAACAAATGCTGCTACAGAAAAAGCGATACCAACACCGTAGCTTACATACATGGCACCAAAGAAAAATGAAGGCTCTATTTTATACTTAAGTCCGCAGTGGCTGCATCTTTCATGCATTTTAAAAACCCTGTCCAGTAAGTATGGGTTTTTATGTGTATACATGCTTTCTTCGTGACAGCGGGGGCAAGTTCCTGTTAAAATGCTATATAGTATGGAACCTTTTTTTAACATTTGCAAAAATTTTGGAATATCCAAAGTTACAATAATACAGAACACAAGATATGCTAAATATCCATAATTTATCAGTTTCGTTTGGCGGGACATATTTATTTGAAGAAGTTACTTTCAGGCTGGGAGCGGGCGACCGTGTAGGCCTTGTTGGTAAAAATGGCGCGGGAAAATCTACAATGCTTAAAATATTGTCGGGAGAACTGGCTCCCGATTCAGGTGTGATTGCATCAGAAAAGGAAATTAAATTAGGTTTCCTGAAACAGGATATTGATTTTATAAAAGGACGCACAGTACTTGATGAGGCCTATCAGGCATTCGAAGAAATAAAAAAGGCTGAAGGGAAAATTGACGATATAAATCATCAATTGGCTACCCGCACCGACTATGAAAGTGAAGAATATTCAAAACTTATAGAAGACCTTAGTGATTATACGCATCATTATGAAATACTGGGCGGATATAATTATGTAGGTGATACCGAAAAGATATTGTTGGGACTTGGTTTTAAGCGTGAAGATTTTGACAAGCTTACCGATACATTTTCCGGTGGGTGGCGTATGCGTATTGAGCTGGCCAAACTCCTGCTGCAATCTAATGACGTACTGTTACTGGATGAGCCTACCAACCACCTTGATATTGAAAGTATCATCTGGCTGGAGCAATTCCTCAGGAATTATCCGGGAGTGGTAGTAATTGTATCGCACGATAAAATGTTCCTGGATAACGTAACCAACCGTACCATAGAAATATCATTAGGTAAAGCTTACGATTTTCCAAAACCATATACCGAGTATCTTATTTTAAGGGAGGAAATAAGGGAAAAGCAACTTGCAACCCAAAAGAACCAGGCGAAAGAGATTGAGCGTACCGAGAAGCTTATTGAAAAATTCAGGGCGAAGGCATCAAAGGCGTCAATGGCGCAATCGCTTATCAAAAAACTGGATAAAGTAGAACGGATTGAGGTGGATGAAGATGATAATTCGGTTATGAATATATCATTCCCTGTGTCAATAACTCCGGGTCGTGTAGTGGTAGAAGCCGAGCATGTAACTAAAAAGTATGGCGACAAGACCATTCTTAAAGATATCAGTCTTTTAGTAGAGCGTGGTAGTAAGATTGCATTTGTAGGACAGAATGGACAGGGTAAATCTACCCTTATAAAAGCGATAACAAAAGATATAGATTACCAGGGTACAATTAAATTGGGGCATAATGTTCAGTTGGGCTATTTTGCGCAGAACCAGGCTGAATACCTTAATGGAGAGATCACGTTGCTGGAAACTATGGAAAATGCAGCAACAGATTCTAACCGAAGCAAGGTTCGCGATATGCTGGGTGCTTTCCTTTTTAGAGGTGATGATGTAGAGAAAAAGGTAAAGGTGCTCTCGGGAGGTGAACGAAACCGCCTGGCGCTTTGTAAGCTGCTGTTACAGCCTATAAATGTGCTTGTGATGGATGAACCTACCAACCACCTTGATATTAAGTCTAAAAACGTTTTAACAGCCGCTCTGCAAAAGTTTGAAGGTACATTACTGCTTGTTTCTCACGACAGGGACTTCCTGCAGGGGATGAGTAATATTGTATATGAATTTAAAGATCATAAAATAAGGGAGTATCTGGGCGATATTAATTTTTACCTGGAGCAGCGCAATATGCAGAATATGCGTGAAGTTGAAAAGCGTGATGTGGTAAAGGAACAGCCTAAAGAAACCCCCAAAGCAGCATTGTCTTACGAAGACCAGAAAAAAAATAAAACATTACAGAACAGACTTAGTAAAATAGAAGGCCAGATACAGCAGTTAGAAAAGGATATTCAGCATGATGATAAGCGCCTGGAAAATGACTACGAAAAACTAATGGCTGATGCCTCTTTCTTTACAGCTTATGAAAACAAAAAGAAAGAACTTGACAGCCTGATGGCAGAATGGGAAACTGTACAGGAAGAGATAGAGAATGCTTAAAAAAATGCCGGATACTTCCGGCATTTTTTAATCGCGTTTTATCTCCACTGATTTTTCTTTACGGCTTATGGTCACATTGCTTTTGTCATTTCCGTCTTTGCTTTCAATATTTAATCCGCGGTCGCTGATATTTACTGATGTGCCGTCTTTCTCTTCAACGGTTTTTGTGGTTGTCGTTGTAGTTGTGGTTTTTGTTCTTGGCTCCGGTGCTTTAGGCGGTGCAGGATCTTCTACAGGTGGCGGTGTTGGTGTAGGCGATGGGTTGCCGGGTTCGCTTTTGTTTTTGCAGGATGTTAGCATTACAGCCAGCAGGCCTGCCATAATCAATGTTTTTTTCATAATTCAATTCTTTAGGTTATTATATTATTTTATAATGCCAATAGTTTTTGAATGTTCTATGGCCTCGGCGCTGTTTTTAAAATAGCAGGTTGCCACACCCATACTTTCCATATTATTTACAGCGCGTAGTGCCTTGCTTTTTTTGGATGATCCTGTCTGTCGTATATACACAGCCTTAACCGTAACGGGGAATATCTTGCATACATCTTCATATAAAAACGGATCGTGCTGTGAGTCATCACCCAGCAATACATATTGCAAATGGGGATAAAACTCCAATATGTGTTTTATCTTATCAAACTTATGATCGTGGTTACCGCGACCCGTTACAAAAAAATCCATCAGGCTGGTTTTAATATCTTTTAACAGCAAAACAGCCTTTGGCAGTTCGTGCTTCTGTGTGAATTTTACAATGAAACTATACAAATTCCACTCACTGCTCGACACATAGAAAAAAGCATTATGCTCATCCTTTTTACTTCTGCCTGCATTGCTGAGCGCCTGGTAGTGAGGCACCACATCTTCAAAAATCTTCCTGCCATTCATGTTTTTCCAGAGCAATATATACAACTTCTTAAAAAAATTGCGGGTGTGCGATACCAGGAAAGTATCGTCAATATCGCTTATAAAACCCAGTGTCCCCTCATGTGGACGGATATAAGTACCTTTTTCCCTTACTTCTTCACCATTACTACAATAGCAGCCAACATGGTAATCGGTCCATCCGTGGCTAAGCTCTTTCTGTAACGGAATACAGAATTTAAAATATCCGTCATCAAGCGTTCTGGTAAAAATCTTATTACCCCTGTGCTCAAGGTATACCTGTGCATTAGGTATGGTTTTTACCCGGAACATCTGTATTATTGAACGGGCATTCTTAAAGCGTTTTTTTTCAAATTCGTAACTGTTTGCGGTATTGGGCTGAAACAAATGACCGAAGACTATCAGTTCTGATTCATTGGCATATCCGCGGTATAATTTTATTACAGGCTTCATCAAAATTTATAGTTTTGCTAAGAAGTTTCGTACTACAATTTACTACTTTTAAATAAAAAAGAATCATAATGAGTTCCCAAAAGAAATTCCTGCTGATTGTAAATCCTATAGCAGGAGGCAATGATAAAACGGCAATGATTGAAGCTGTGCAGGACTTTGCGCAAAAGGAAGGTGTTACGCTTATTGAGTATAAGACTACGGGTGAAGAAGATGAAAAAGCGATTAAAACACTATATGATGTACACAAGCCCGAACGGATACTGGTAGCCGGAGGTGACGGTACAATAAAAATTGTAGCAGAAGCAGTAGAACATCTTGATGTGATTATTGGTGTGCTGCCGGCAGGCTCGGCTAATGGATTATCAGTAGATCTTGAACTGCCCCGGGATATCGAAGAAACTATAAAAATAGCTTTCCGTAATCATTACATGGAAATGGATATGGTATGTATTAACGGAAAGAAAAGCCTACACCTGAGCGACATTGGTGTTAATGCCGAATTGATACGCAATTATGAAAACAGTAGTATACGCGGTAAGCTGGGATATGCCATACAGGCTTTTAATACACTGACTGACCTTGCCCCGCCATTTCATGCCACAATTAAAGCTAACGGACAGGTTATTGAAACCGAAGCACGGATGGTGGTCCTTGCCAATACCCAGAAATATGGTACGGGTGTTACCATAAACCCGATAGGTATTATGGACGACGGCAAGTTTGAGGTAGTTATACTTAAAAATATGGACCTGCTGGTTATAGGTAAAATACTTTCGGGTAATATACCTGTGGATAGTAATGAAGATGTAGAGATAATTTCTACCCAGGAGGCTGAAATAACTACCAGTGTACCGGTATGTTTTCAGATAGATGGCGAATATTGCGGCGAAGAAACAAGGCTGGATGTAAAAATACTGCACCGCCAGATGAAGGTAGCTATACCGTAACTATTTATACGGATTACGCTCTTTCCATTTAATCTCAGGGTCAAAATAGCCGAATAGCTTTGCCATGAACGGGTTTATGGCAGGATTGGTGTGTTTTATAATGCCGTATACTTCTTCGGCTTTGGCACCAACCGAACTTTTTATCTCCATAGCCGAACGCCCGAATATTACATGACTAAATCCTTTTTTTATGGCATAGGCTACCATATCATACAACATATTAAGGTACAGCATTTTTTCTTTTTGCATCGCATCGTCATATCCTAAAAAGTAAGTATCCATGTCTGCGCCGTTTTTTATGAGGGTGCTGAAACCTACCAAACCTCCGTTAAGGAAATAGCCGTAAAAAAGGAAGTTTTCTTTCAATTGCTCTTTAAATACCTCGAAATGGTCTGCCGGTAAATGAAAAGTATTGAATGAAGCATTTTGCGCTACGGTCATATACAGTGTGTGTATGCGCGTGCGGTTGGCTTTAATGTCATCTAACGACAGCTTACGTTTTTCAATGCCTTCGGCTTTTTTACGCGCACGGTTGTATTGTGTACGGTATTTGGTGTTTAGCGCGCTAAGATAATCATCAACAGATTTCCATTCATTCCTTATGGTAAATATCATATTGGGCTGTGTGCAGAGTTGGAAATACCCTTTATATCCTGAAGCTTTAAAATCCGGTAATTCGTGATTGTTAAAGTCTTTTACAGCCAGAAGATTTACATAAATGCACTTTTTAAGGTATTGCGCTTTAAGTTCTTCCAATGCTTTCCTGAATAGCGGTAATGCTTCGATTTCAGTTATTGTACTATCAAGCAGGTATGCATTTTGCCCTGTGAGCGTATTATTGCCTATTACTATAATGTGCGATGAGAATTTTTTAAAGATGTAATCTTTTAGGCGGAATTTTTCTGTCTCTAAAACAAAAGTATTTACCCGTTGCAGGTTTATGTATTGTGCAAGAGCAATACCGCAGAGTTTATCATCCCTAAACAGCCCGATAAAATAGCATTGCATGTTAGGCGGTGCTGCTTTTTCAAGCACAGCCAGGTACTGAGGGGAAAGAAATATGTTGCCTGCCGAAAGCTGCTCCCAGGAAACCGGAAGCATACTGACAGAGGTAAAAATTTTATACGAAAGGTTTTTTATCACAGAAAAAGAGACTGAAGACCTAACTAAAGGGCTTAAG
>JBQGDS010000253.1:0-1554 GCA_052039185.1 Flavobacterium sp. | reverse complement strand
TTTCAATAATAAGTGTTACATAGCTTTTTATATATACACATACAATAACTACTATTACGTAAAAAGCCCAAAATAGTTTTCTGTTTTTATACAAAAAGCTTTTGTTTTTTTGTTCTCCTAATTGCGCAGCTTCATTACGGTATCCTGTAATTGTAATGTAAATGTTTTCTACGTCAATAAGAAAATAACCATTCTTATACCTGAAAGAATGTTTCATGTTTATACAACCATTGTCCTGCCTTTACTGAACCAGCTCCCTTTCTCAAAATAAAAGACAATGCGCCCCAGGTTAAGTCCATAGCAGCCTACCTGGTTAACCATTACTTCCTTACCGTCAAGGTTTTTGGCAATGTATGGTTTGCTCAGAAAGGTATGTGTGTGCCCGCCAATAATCAGGTCGATATTTTTGGTAGTCCGTGCCAGCACAAGGTCGGATATTTTCTGTTTGTCATTATCATAGATAAAACCAAGATGTGAAAGGCATATCACGATATCGCATTTTTCGTTTTGCTTTAAAATGCGACTCATATCCTGTGCTATTTCAATAGGGTTAAGGTATACAGTTTCCTTATACAGTTTTTTGTCTACAAGCCCCTGCAATTCTACACCCAGCCCAAAAATACCAATCTTAACTCCGTCAAGGGTAAATGTCTTATACGGTTTTACAATACCGTTCAGTATGGTATTCTTAAAATTATAATTTGCCGAAACAAAATCGAATTTAGCATGTGGCAGCTGCGCATAAAAACCGTCAATACCATTGTCAAAGTCATGGTTGCCCATCGTTGCCAGGTCATACTTCATCATGCTCATGATCTTAAATTCCAGTTCACCACCATAGTAGTTGAAGTAAGGCGTACCCTGGAAAATATCTCCGGCATCAAGCAACAGCGTGTTCGGATTTTCTTTCCTTATGCTGTCAACTAAAGATGCTCTCCTGGCAGCCCCGCCAAGGTTGGCATATTTGGGATCATCAGCAGGAAAAGGGTCTATGTGGCTGTGTACATCATTAGTATGCAGTATGGTTATTTTTTTATTTTCAGGAGCAGCGTCAAAGCTGGTAAGTGATAAGCCGCCTAAAGCCAGTGCAGTACCGGCTGCTGTTTTTTGTATAAATTCTCTTCTTTTCATTTTTATTCCTGGCTTATCCTTATGCTTTTATTTACCTGAATGGTATCTGTATCTTTAAAATAATTAATCAGCAGGTTACGCAGCTTGTAATTCATATCATAGCTTGCTAACCCTTTCTTAAAAAAATCCATATTGTCCCCACCATTACTCAGGTAGTCAGATGTCGCTATATAATACACCCTGTCATTTTCAACAGGCATTCCGTTTACACTTACCTGCTTTACACTGCCATCTTTATTAACGGTAAAACTCATGCCGGAAAGTGGATGCGGTTTTTTCTCCTTTACAAAATACTGTGCAATCTCATTAAGCTGCTCACCTTTAAGCCCAATGATTATAAGGCTGTTTTCAAAGGGCATAACCTCATAGGCATTACGTGCGGTAACATTACCTTTCGGTATGGTGGCACGTATACCGCCGTGA
>JBQGDS010000252.1:0-7598 GCA_052039185.1 Flavobacterium sp. | reverse complement strand
CCCGGCAATATGCGTGGCGCTCGGCACTATGACAGCCTGCTTTGGTGGTGTAATACGCGATATTTTATGCAATGACATCCCTGTTATTTTCCGCAAAGAAATTTATGCTACCATTTGCATTTTAGGCGGGTTTGTTTTCTTCATGCTCCGCAAGCTAAACATCCCTGAGGATGCGCTTTACCTCATCACATCAGGCGTAATTATAGTAACACGGCTTATGGCAGTTATTTTTAAATGGTCATTGCCTGCTATGGGGAGGGAATAAGATTTACAGGATATTATCTTACTTTGTTACATATACCCAGCCTACAATAGGTTCAGGATAATCGGGCTCATTTAGTTCCAGTACAAAATAATATGTCCCTGTAGGAACCGATGTGTTTTTAGAACCGGCCTTTTCTACGGTAGCAATACCATCCCAGTCAGGAGCAGAATGATCACCTACCCACACCAGGCTGCCCCAGCGGTTATATATGCTCATTTTAAAATTAAGGAATATATTGCGCAGTCCTTTTACAAAAAACGTATCATTTATGCCATCGCCGTTAGGTGTTACATAGTTATATGTTTCAGGAGGGCAAAGCCTTGTGCGCAATAGGAACGAGCCTGTAACAAAACAGCCATTCTGCCCTTCACGGCGAACAAAAATTTCGTGTGGATTATTTTGAGTTGTATAACCAGTAGTATTTGTAATTGCATGTATACCCTGTTGTGCATCTGCTGCCGATTCATGAAAAGTAATTATATCGGTAGGGCTCGTTTTGAGCTCTTCAGCGTAATGTGAAAAATCAAACGTACCTGTGCCAAAGCCTTCATTGCAGGTTACCAGTTCAGCAATTGTCATAAATGGCGGAAGCACCAGCCGTTGTACATTTTGGATATATACATTATTTGTTTCGTCGGTTTCTTTTACATTACTTACACCATTAAGGTCATCGGCTATCAGTTTCAGTTCAAAATTATCTCCGGTTCCGGGCGGCAGTGTTATGGTAATTGTACCACTTTCGCTGCCATCTATAGGTAAAGGGGCTGTTGTGGTAAAATGAGTAATAAAAACATCATCAATATAAACAGAGACGGCAGTACCCGCAGGCAATGCATCGGTACTGTTTATATTATAAACAGTATAGTTAAGCTGTACCTGTGGCGAATTGCATTGCTGCACTACATCATTAACTTTTACGGTAGCATCAGGCAACTGGCTGTTCAGTTTGGTAAGGATCACGTTTATCATTACAAAATCCTGCAATGAGCGTAAAGAAATTTCTGCCGATTCATCACCTACATTTATGTAACCCTGTATGTCATACACGTCCAGATCCATATTGTACAAGTTTGTAGCACCTGTTATACTGTTAGTTCCGTTAAATGCATTTCCCGGAGGATTAACAGCATTTGTAAGCTCATTTCCGTTAAAGGTCAGGGTTTCACTGTTAGCAATATTTACGTCGCCCTCCCAGGCTACAAATCCTATTTTAGCGCCAATGTTATCAATCACATTCAGGCTGGACAGCGTAATATCTACTGAATCTGGCACATACTGTAACCCATCATAAATATTAAGCTGGTTAAGGGGCAGGGCATCATTTTTATAAATAATCACTATTACCCACCCGCCAAAGTTGGTGGAGTTACTGCAGTAAATTCTTGGCTGGGCATTAATTACCGGGTTCAGGTCAAAGTCAGATACCGTGTAGGTACCGTTTCCGGTAGCCTGTACCAATGCCGTAACATCAGCAACATCGCTAAAATACGCCCTGGGTGTGGTATCGGTAAGCGCTATTAGAGGAAACTGGCGCTGTGCGGTAACTTCCTGCCCGTTAAGCTTAATTGTATGAATCCCTGTGCCCGATCCTGCCCAGTACAGGTAGGCGGCTTCAACCTCATCTGCAGCGCTTAAGTTAAGCTGTGCCGATGAGGTGGTAAATATTGTACAGGGATTAAACAGGTTATTTTCAGCGGGATTAAGAGTGTTGCCTACAAAAGTAAAATCATATCTGCCGTTAAACTGCCTGTACAACGATACATCCTGGGCATGTAAGGTAAAAATGCAGAACAGTAATGAACACAGTAACAGTAATTTTATTTTCACGGCACTACTTAATTTTTTCTAAAAATAGTAATTTTTTAAAAACAGCAGTTTTATTTAACCTTCAGGCGGTAATAGTACTGCTTATGTATTTTTGTTACATTTACCGAAATCTGAACAAGGTTACTTAAACCAGGACTTATTTGAGCGCTTTAAAAAAAATAATCAATACAACACTTTTCAAAGTATCATCGCTTAACGCCGTAAGTGTATTGGTAAAAGTTTTTGGAGGTTTGTTGTCTACCTATGTTATAGCAACATTTCTTGGGCCTGCCCGCCTGGCGCTTGTGGGCAACTTCAGGAACTTCCTTTCCCCGGTCGACTCCGTTTCAACCCTCGGAATGCAAAACGGGATCATAAAATACCTTGCCGAATACCAGGATGATAATGACAGATTATGGAAGGCGCTAAACACCATTTTTACAGTAATATTAATTACTGTAGCCACAATGGGTTTATTCATTCTGGGGCTTTCATCCTTTCTCTCAGACTGGGTTTTTAATGGTGATACACAATACATCTGGATTTTTAATGTACTGGCTTTGGCGCTTCCTTTTTATACAGGTAACTTAATACTCATTTCAGTATTAAACGGGTTAAGTAAATACAAAGAAGTAGTACTTGTAAATATTTGGGGTAATGTAACCGGGGTTTTGTTTTCGGCTGTTTTAATATGGCAATTGCAAACTGACGGAGCTTTACTCGGGCTTATATTTTCACCGCTTTTTATGTTCTTTTTATCGGTATACCTGCTGTATAAGCATTTTGGTGGGCGTTTCAGCCTCAAGCTAAAAATGGATAAAGCAATACTTAAAGGGCTGCTATCGTACAGCTATATGAGTATTATAGCTACAATTGCAGCTCCTGTAATATATTTAAGCCTGCGTAATTTACTGATTAATAATTACGGGGCCGAAGAAGCGGGCTACTGGGAAGGTATGAGCCGGTTATCATCATTTTATATGCTTTTTATTGTCAACCTCCTTACGGTATATTTCCTTCCGGAGCTATCTAAATCCCAATCAGTACATCATACAAAAAAGATATTCTTTAGCTACTATAAAAACATAATGCCTTTTTTTCTGATAGGATTAGTAATCCTGTATTTTTTAAGGCATGTTGTTATAAAAGTATTTCTGAGTAAAGAATTTGAGCCAATGGAAGACTTGTTCCTATGGCAGCTGATGGGCGACTTTTTTAAGGCCTGTGCCTACATACTTGCATTTGAGTTTTTTGCCAAAAAAATGACCAGAGCTTTTATTGTAACCGAATTGTTTTCATTTGCCGTTTTGTATATAAGCGGTGTTACCTTTATAAAACAGTATGGCAGTGAAGGTGTTGTTATTGGGCATGCCGTTACCTACGGAATTTACTTTTTGGTACTGGCAGTGTATTTTAAAATAAAATACAAATAGCAGCCAAGCCTGTTATTTTAATTTCCACGCCTTCAGATACATTTGTGCTACTTTGATGTAATAATGCTCTTTCAGGATAAAATCCCTGGCTCTTGAACCTATTGCTTTTATCTCGTCAGGATTATTTATCAGATATTCTAATTCTGCGGCTATAGCATCAGGATCAGGTTCGGCATGTATAGCCACCCGTTCCGTAAGGTTATAATGCTGCATAAATTCCTCTCCTGCTCCGGTAAAAACAACCTTGCCTGCGGCCATTGCCTCAAGGGCATTGTATCCCTGATCCAGCGCATAAGTATAATCAAGCAAAATGTGCGCTCTTTTATAAGCATGGAGATATTCAGCATACGGAAGATTCTCGGCAATAATTATTTCAGTTCTTTCAGGATATTCAGCTTCTATCTTCTTGAGCGCTTTCTCAAAAAATACAATGCCTTTTCTTATCGCGCTGAATCGGTTAATCCCTAAAAAAATAACAATCGTATCATTAATCACAGGTTTTTTAAAACTGATCCTATCAGTATTTACCGGGTTAGGTATGTGCTGTACGGTATAACCCATTCGTTCCATGGGTATTTTGTAATCAAGGTCGGAAGTTACGATTACTGATGAATGCTCTTTTACAAATTGGAATAATTCCCTGTAGCGTTTGGTAATATATTTCAATGAGTAGGAATACAAATCCTTCAACCCAGGATTTTCCAAATATGGCGTTAATACATTATTAGGGAGTTCTTTTTTTAAAAGATAGTCTATCACGGGTGTTTCATCGCCACACACCAGCAGGCTCATTTTTCCATTCTGCTTCAGCAATTTTTTGTATAACAGTTTTGCTAAAAAAGGATAGGTTTCTACAGCGTTTGAATTTATAAGCTGCATGTGGGTATAGCCTTTAAGCTTTGGTAGCAGGAAATAAAATCGTATCCCTGTTTCAATAGCTGCCAGGTCTATCTTGCTAAAGCGGTATACTGCGTTTTTAAATTTTCGTGGCAGGTAATATTTGTTGAAAAAGCGGGGGGCAACCGAAAAGTCGACAGCATAGTTTTTAAAGCTGTCGCCGGATGCAACAATTACGGCGGTATATCCCAATTGTGCAAGGCCCTCCTTTAATGAGTTGTGAAGACGGCTGTATTCTCCAATCAAAAGTATTTTCACCTGCCTGTAAGAAATAACTATATTTGTACAAATATAGGATAAATTGGGTGCATCTTTTAAAAAATCGGATATAGCGGTGCTTGTGTCAACGATGAACAGGGACAATCTTGATTTTTTAAAGCCCATGTTTCCGGATATGGATTTGGGTGAACTGAACATAGTTGTAATTAACCAGACCACGCCCGGTAAAATAATACCTCTCACGGCACACTATCCGATAAAGGTTATCAACTCATTTGAAAAAGGCCTTTCGGCAAGCCGTAACCTGGCATTAAAAACTGCTGAAAACAAGCTATGCCTCCTGGCGGATGATGATATTGTATATAAGCATGATTTTCAGGATACTGTTCTTTTGGCCTTTAACGCGAATCCGGATGCAGCGCTTATAGCATTCAGGACGGAAAATGAGCACGGAACATTATTCAAAAAATACCCAGCAGTAAGAAAAGAAAAACTATCTGTATTTAACAGGCTTAGCATTATGTCAGTAGAAATGGTGATAAACAACGATGTTGTTCGTGAAAAGGATATACTTTTCAATACAGATTTTGGGCTTGGCACTAATTTTCCTTTGGGTGAGGAAGCTATTTTTGTAAACGAATTATATAAAACCGGTTTAAAAATAATAATGGAGCCCCGGGTGATTAATTCACATACAGGAATCTCAACGTCGGAGAGATTAACTGCTGGTGAAAAATATTTTACATTAGGCGCTGTTTATTCTGTTATTTTTAAAGGTAAATATCTTCTGCATATTTTTATTAAGCTATTCTTTGACCTTAAACAGGGCCTGATAAAATACAATCAAGCGTACAATTTAGTAGGCATAGCTGTCAAAGGGCGCAAAAAGTATAGTAAGGAAAAGAATTATGTTTAAGATGGTAGCAGTAACCTGCTCAAATTTTTAAAATGAAACTACTTTATATAACCACAAAGTTAAGCGGGGCAGGCGGTATGCAGCGTGTTATAGTTGATAAAGCAAATACTTTTTCGGCCATGGGTTATGACGTTTCAATACTGTGCACTAATACTGATGATGAACTTATAATTTACGATCTTCTTCCGGCAGTAAAATACAGTAGCATTAAACCATCAAAAGGTATTTTTTACTTTTCATCATATAAAAAGCTCTTGAAAAGGCAAATTGACTCTTTCAATCCGGACGTGATTATTATGTGTGATAACGGGCTTAAAAGCTTTTTACTGCCTTTTATAGCGGGTAAAAAACACACCTTGGTGTATGAAATGCATGGTTCACGATATATATGGAATGATATAATAAAGTTTGTCATTATTCGAAAGGCAGCTTATAGTTTTATGAATTTTGCAGCAGCAAAATTTGACAGCTTTGTTGTGCTGTCATCTTCAGCTGTTAATGAATGGAAAGGAAGCAATGTGCAGGTAATACCTAACTATCTCTGGTTTTCTCCCGGTGCTAAAAGCAACCTGACATCTAAAATAGTTGTTGCCGTTGGCAGGCATGCACCTGAAAAAGGATATGACAGGCTCTTGGCCGCATGGAAAACAATTTTGGCAACTTGTCCTGATTGGGAATTACATATTTATGGTGATGATAATCCTGACTATAATGTAAAAAAAATGGCTATTGGTTTAGGACTGCATGATAGCGTAAAATTTTTTGAGCCTGTAAAAAATATACAGGATGTTTATGCGGCGGCATCCGTCTGCCTTATGGCGTCCCGGTCTGAAGGATTTGGCATGGCCTTACTTGAAGCTATGGCCTGTGGTGTACCGTGCGTTGCGTTTAACTGCCCTGTAGGTCCTGCCGATATTATTGAAAATGGATACAACGGGTTTATTATACAGGATGGTAATATTCCAGCATTTTCTGAAGGAGTAATAAAAATCATGTCTGAAGATTTGCTTAGGAATACAATTGGCAGCAATGCAATTGTTACAGCATCACAATATAATAAGGAAATGATACTGCAAAAATGGGAAACCTTGTTTAAAAGCCTTCCTAATCCTTAATTGAGCAGATAAACCCCAGTCTGTAAAGGTCAAAAACAAGTAATGACGGTTTGCTTCCTAAAAGGTTTCTACGCATTATACCTTTAGTGGTTTTATAAAATAATGCAATGAGGCTGTCCAAACCGTTTTTGTGTATTTTGGTATATATCTTTCCTATATCTATATAATCTGTCCCAATCAGGCTACTATTCAATAGATATTTAAGTCCTACAAGCGATTCTTCTGATTTACGCAGGAATACTTCACTGCTTTCAAGCCCGTGATGGTACACTTCATTTTTAATGTGAAGTACGGGTACTTGTGAAAGCATCAGTTCATACGAAAACAAAGAATCCTCATGCCTTAGGTTGGGGATTGTTTCGTTGAAAGATACGCTGTTAAAAACATTCTTGTGTATAAGAAAATTAAGGGTAAGCAGTCTTTTATGCGCATTTTTAAGGCGTACTTCAAGTGGTAAAGCTTCGCGGTCATTACCATAAATCCATCGTAAAACCTCATTAGCTTCAGGTTTTTTCTCCTGGTATTTTATTCCCCCATACACCACTTTTTCAATACTGTCCATATGTGGCAGGTATTTTTCAATCAGCATATTTCCTATTGGCATTGTATCGGCATCAAGGAAAAGCAGCCAATCATATTTAGCCATTTTAGCCAGGCAGTTCCGGGCGGCGCTGCGCCCTGTGTTTTTTTTAAGTGATATAAAACGCGCGTTTTCTAGATTATTTATTTTCTCGTTTTCGCTGTTTACAGGCGAGTGTGAACCATCATCAAGCGCAATCAGTTCAAAAGGTATCCCTGCTGACCTGCACTGTTCCCATATGTTTTGGGCCAGTGGGTAAACATTGTAATTATAGGTAGGGATAAGTATTGAAAGCATTAAATGTGGTTTGCCGCAAAAGTACTAAACCCCCGAGCAATAAAATAGCTATATTTGGATAAATTTTACC